>CAYOKX010000007.1:0-38826 GCA_964404655.1 uncultured Sulfurimonas sp.
CGTTATTATTATTCACTATAAGATTTAAAATATCTTTTATCTTCTCCCATTCAACACATATTAAATGGTTTTTTTGTAGTATAAAATTAATTTTAAATATAAGGAATATATATGTATAAAAATATCAAACTATTAAACTCTAAAGAAGATACACAACTAAAAGTAACTCCACTCAATGGATTTGAGTATGCAAAAGGAAAGGGGCAAGTTGCTATTACTCTTGATGAGTTCTTTTTAGCATCAAAATCACAGCCAATAGTTTTTACAAAAAGTAAAGATGGTGAATATTTTGCATCTGTACTTTTAGGATTAGAACAAGATAAAAATAGTTTTGTTATGAAAAATGGAACATGGGCAAAGTCGGAATATATACCTACTTATGTAAGACGATACCCATTCATTTTTGTAAAAAATAATAATAATTTAGCAGTTGCTTATGATAGTGATTGTAAAAATATCAATACAAAAGAGGGTGAAGCTTTTTTTGATGAAGAGGGAAAATCTAGTGAGTATTTAACAAATGTTATCAAGTTTATGGATAACTTTCAAAATAACTCTTTGATGACAGCTTCATTTATAAAAGAGTTAGATGAACTAAATCTTTTAGAGGATGCAAATGCAACTATGGAAGTTAAAGGGAAAAAGTTTGCATTTACTGGATTTAAAAGAGTGGATGAAAAAAAGTTAGATGCGTTAGACGATGAAAAATTACTTAAGTTAATAAAAAGTGGTTCATATAAGTTTATAATGGCACACTTAATCTCTTTAGGTAATTTTGAGAAGTTAATCTCTTTACAGAAATAGAATGAGTAAATATTCACAAATAACAGAGTATCTGGAACATTTTTTAGATAATGAAGTTCGTAAAACAGGTATGAATAGTGTAGTTATCGGTTTGAGTGGAGGACTTGATTCTGCTGTTGTGGCAGTGTTGGCTCAAAAGGTGTTTAGGGAAAATCTTTTATGTGTAAAGATGCCCTCTCACTACTCCTCTCAAAGTTCATTAGATGATGCAGATAGTTTATGTAGGGATTTTTTTCTCAAAAGTGAAACAGCTTCAATAGAACCGATGTTAAAAGCTTATGAGCAGATGAACCCAAATTTAGATAACCTTAGAAAAGGAAACTTCTCTTCACGAATGAGAATGTCTACTCTTTTTGATATATCTGCAAGAGAGAATGCTTTAGTTTTGGGTACAAGTAATAAAAGTGAACTGATGTTAGGGTATGGAACACTTAATGGGGATTTGGCAAGTGCTATCAACCCTATTGGTGACCTTTACAAAAGTGAAGTGTTTGAACTTGCTCGTTATTTGAATGTGACTGATTCTATCATAAACAAACCACCATCAGCTGATTTATGGGATGGACAATCGGATGAGGATGATTTAGGGTATAGTTATGCTCAGTTAGATGAGGCGATGAAACTTTATGTTGAAGAGAGACTTTCTCGAGATGAGATAGTGAAAAGAGGGGTTGATGCTAAGATGTTAGATATGATTATAGAGCGAATATTTAGAAATCATTTTAAGAGAAAAATGCCTGTTATAGCAAAACTTACATCAAGAACAGTAAATCACGACTTTAATTATCCCCGAGATATTAGATTATAAAGGAAAAAAATGAAAATTCCATTTAGTAAATTTGTGAGTGGACGTGAGTCTCACTCCAATGTAAGTGATGTTTTAGATGGTGAAAATATAGACCAAGTGAAAGAGCTTGAAAAAGAGTTTAGTCAATATATTGGCTCAAAATATGCCTTAGCGACATCTCACGGTACTTCAGCACTTCATCTTGCTATGTTGGCTTTAGATTTAAAACGTGGTGATAAAGTAGTTTGTTCTGTAAATGCTCATCCAAGTATTCCTGAAGTTGTACGCCATTTTGATGCTGAACCTATCTTTATAGATATAGAGGCTCAAAGTTATAATATAAATATTGAACTTTTAGAAAACTATCTGAAAAACAACAGTTCTAAAAAATTGAAAGCGGTTATTGTTTCTCATATTGGTGGAAATTGTGTTGATTTAGAGAAAGTATATGCTATGGCAAAATCTTATGATGTAAAGATAGTTGAAGATGCTAGTGATGCTTTAGGTGTAACATATAAAGATACAAAGATAGGGGCAACGGGAGCAGATATTACCTGTTTCGATTTCTCTCCACATATGAAAAAAAATATCTGTAACGGTGGAATGTTGGTAAGTGATGATGCAGAGATTATAGAGCGTGCAAAACTTTTAAGTAATCATGCTATTACAAGAAAAGACACTAATCTTGAATATATTTATGATGTTGTAGATATAGGAAATGATTACTCTATTAGTGAGTTAAATGCAGCATATATAAGAGCACAACTTACTCAACAAGATGATAATATAAAACGTCAACATGAGATAGCACAAATTTACAATAAAGCGTTAAGTGACGTAGCACATATAACTATTCCATCAGATAGTTCCAAAACAACACCATATTCTCTTTATATAATGAAGATAGATAAAAATAGAGACTCTTTTGCTTCAGAACTTCATAAAGTAGGAATTCAAACAGCTTTACATTATATTCCATTACATCTATTAAACTATTATAAATCAAAATATAGTTTAAAGGTGAACGATTTTCCAGTAGCTTTACAATCATATCAGCAAGTTCTTTCTCTTCCAATCTATCCAAGTATGAGTGATAAAGAGGTAAAATTTGTTTGTGATAAAATTAAAAAGATAGCTTTATCAAGAGTGTAGTCTTTTGGGTTGAGAACTATTTCTACAACCCAACAATTTTTCAAAAAATCATCTCTTTTTTTCTTCTACCTTTGAGTTGGCTCTACTGTCTTATAGGGTATTTACGATTTAAGATGATAAAAGTAGAGGATTTTGGTATTAAAATAGTAGGTGTTGGAAACCTCAATGTTGGTGGAAGTGGAAAAACACCATTAGTGACTGCTTTAGCCTCAAAATATGATGATGTAGCAATTATTTTACGTGGATATGGACGTAACTCTAAAGGTCTTTATGTTGTAAAAGATAAAACTACTATTTTAGAGGATGTTTTTATCAGTGGTGATGAAGCTATGATATATGCACAGAAGTTAAAGAGTGCTATTGTTATAGTTAGTGAAGATAGGCGAAAAGCGATATTTAAAGCAAAAGAGATGGGTGCAAAAATCATCTTTTTAGATGATGCTTACTCAAAACATTTCATTAAAAAGTTAGATATAGTGATAAAGGTAGAGAGTAAAAATAATCGTTGTTTACCTGCTGGTCCATATAGAGAACGATTATGGAGTGATAAAGATGTGTTGGTTTTAAAAGATGGGAAAGATTTTAAAAGAGTTGTAAAACTTAAAAATGAAACTCAAAAGATGTCATTAGTTACAGCGATAGCAAGAGCAGAAAGATTAGATAAATTTTTACCAGATGTTGTAACAAAAAACTATTTTCCTGACCATCACTCCTTTAAAAAAGAGGAGTTGGAAGAGATTTTAGAGAGAGATAAAAGTGATTCACTTTTAGTCACTTACAAAGATTTTGTGAAGATAGAATCTTTTGGAGTGCCTCTCTCGTTACTTGATTTGGATATGGAGGCGAGTGATGAGGTGTTTAGAGTTATAAAAAGCTATTGATATACTCTATCTCATCATTTTTTAAATAGGGATTCATTGGTAGACTAAGAATCTCCTCACTTATTTTCTCAGAAATTGGAAAATCACCTTCTTTATAGTGAAGATATTTAAAAGCTTCTTGAAGATGAAGAGGTTTAGGGTAGTGTATAGCAGTTGGAATATTTTTGTCTTTTAGTTTAGCTTGAATCTCTTCCCTATTTTTTACTCTAATACTATATTGTGCATATGTTGATGTTGCATTTTCTGTTATAAATGGTAAGATGAGTTGTTTATTTTGAAGAGATTGTGTATATTTTTTTGCCACATCTTGACGAAGTTTTAAATCTTTTTTATAGTGTTTCAATTTTACATCAACTATTGCACATTGGATAGTATCCATTCTTGCACCCATACCTATATATTTATGATGATAGCGTTTGTTTTGTCCATGAACTCTTAGTTGTTTTATTTTTATAGCAACTGTTTCATCATTTGTTAAAACTGCTCCACCATCTCCAAAACATCCTAGTGGTTTTGCTGGAAAAAAACTTGTAGTATATATATCACAAAAATGAACTTCTTGTTTATCTTTATAGGTTGCTCCAAAACTTTGAGCTCCATCAATGATTGTTTTTAAGTTATGTTTTTTTGCTATTTTATTTATTTCATCAAGGTTTGAGGGTTGTCCAAAAAGACTAACACTTAAAATAGCTTTTGTTTTAGATGTAATTTTCTCCTCTATTTTACTAATATCAATATTATAAGTTGTTTCACATATATCTACAAATACAGGTTTTGCACCTAAAAAAGCTATAGTTTCTGCCGTAGATATGAATGTAAAAGGGGTCGTGATAATCTCATCATCAGGTTGTATGTTTAATGCCATCATTGCAAGAAGAAGAGCATCTGTACCACTACCACATGTTATTGCATGATTTGCATCACTAAAATGACAAAGATTTTTTTCTAGTATCATAACTTCTTCACCCATAATATAGTTTGATTTATCTAAAACATTAGAGATTGCGTTGTCTATATCATCTTTATATAAAGTGTATTGGTATTTTAAGTTTGCAAAGTCTATTTTCATGATATTAACTTTATTTTATTATCTATAAGTTCATAAGTTGAAAATTCATCTTTTGCTATATTATTTGCATCAAATATAAGAGTATTCCCACTTATTCCTACCCATCCTATCTGACGGGCTGGAACACCTACCATAAGTGAATAGGGTTCAACATCTTTGTTTATTACTGCACCACTTCCAATGAGTGCATACTCACCTATGGTAATACCACAAACTAAGGTAGCATTTGCTCCTATGCTACATCCTTTTTTGAGTAATGTTTTTTTAAACTCATTACGACGAACTATAAAGGCACGTGGGTTGATGATATTTGTAAAAACCATAGATGGACCTAAAAAAACATCATCTTCTATCTCTACACCTTCATAGATTGAAACATTGTTTTGTACTTTAACACCACCACCTACTTGTACATTTGGACCCACTACACAGTTTTGACCAAAAGAGCAGTTTTTTCCTATGTTTGAACCACTGAGAATATGGGAAAAATGCCAAATTTTTGTTTTATCTCCTATTGTAACACCACTATCGACTATGGCTGTTTTATGGTAAAAAAAATCCATCTTAAAGAATCACTTTTTTACAAAATGGATGATATTCACCCACTAAACCAAGAGGAGTAAATGTACGGATTTTTGAAACAATCTCTATGGAATTTTCAGCATCATTAAGTCCAAATCCATTCCCATTTAAAATCTCTTCGTAACTTTTTGTATGTAAATCTTTAAATCCTCCACTAAACTCTATCTCCTCACCTTCAACAGTTATACTTCTATATGTAGTTTGTCCTTGAAGTTTAACATCTTGTGGTAAGTAATCAGCATTTATAGATAAAAACCATCTTACATTGGCATTTTTAAGTTTTAACATCCCTGCATTTGTATCTGCTGTTTTGAGATGTACCTCATTTTCTTCTACCTCTCCAAAAATCCATGAGAGCATATCGTAAAAATGTACCCCAATATTTGAAGCGATACCACCACTTTTAGCCTCATCACCTTTCCATGATACAAAATACCACTTCCCTCTACTTGTAAGATATGTTAAATCTATATCATATACTTTTTGAGGATTTTCTTCTAACTCTTTTGTAATTCTTTCTTTGAGTGCTATAATAGATGGATGAACTCTTAGTTGTAATATAGTGTTTACTTTTTTTCCTGTTTCTTTCTCTATCACTTTTAACTGTTCTAAATTATGAGGATTTAATACTAAAGGCTTTTCACAAATTGCATCAGCACCACTTTTAAGAGCAAATCTTATATGAGAATCATGTAGATAGTTTGGTGATGCGATGGAGATAAAGTCTATTTTTTTTTCATTTTCTCTTCGATATTTATCTATAAATCTATCAAATCTCTCAAACTCTGTAAAAAAATCAGCTTGAGGAAAGTAGCTATCCATAACTCCTATCCCATCATACTTATCTAGGGCAGCTACGAGGTTGTTTTTCGTATCTTTTATCGCTTTCATATGGCGAGGAGCGATATATCCAGCTGCACCAATGAGGGCAAAATTTTTACTCATATTAAAGTCTCCATGTTGGTTTTTTAACTATACCTTTAACATCTATAACAATAGGAATACCCTTTGACATACCTATATAATTTTCTGTTGAAATATTTTTAAATGTATTATGACTAACTGCAACAACTATTGCATCATATTTTTGACTATTTAAAGGTAACTTATCTATAAAATTAAGTTTTTTTGATAGAAGGTCACTTTTATCTATCCAGTAATCATAAACTTCGACATAACATTCAAACTCATTAAACTCTTTAATAATTTCCAATACTTTTGAGTTTCTCATATCTGGACAATTTTCTTTGAATGTTGCACCTAACACTAAAATTTTTGCATATTTTAATTTTTTATCTGCTTTTATCATACTTTTTATAGTTTTATCGACGATGAGTTTACTCATACTATTATTTATCTCTCTTGCACCTAAAATAAGGTTAGGTATATATCCTAAAGTTTGTGCTTTATATGTAAGGTAATATGGGTCAACACCTATACAATGACCACCAACAAGACCTGGAAAAAGTTTCACAAAATTCCACTTTGTACTTGCAGCTTCAATAACATCTTGTGTATTTATATTCATAAGGTCAAATATTTGTGCAAACTCATTAATAAGTGCTATATTGACATCTCTTTGTGTATTCTCTATAACTTTTGCAGCTTCAGCTACTTTTATAGTTGGTGCTAAATGTGTTCCTGCTGAAATGATAGATTTATAGAGTAAATCTATTTTTTGAGCTATTTCAGGTGTTGAACCAGATGTAATTTTTAAAATATTTGTAATAGTATGTTTTTTATCCCCTGGATTAACTCTCTCTGGAGAGTAACCACAAAAGAAACTTTTATTAAATTGTAATCCACTATATTTTTCTAAGATAGGCACACAAATATCTTCTGTAACACCAGGATAAACAGTTGATTCATAAATGACTATATCATCTTGTTTAAGAATCTCTCCTATTGCTTGTGTAGATTTTATTATTGGAGTTAAATCTGGTTTATTTGATTTATCTATGGGAGTTGGAACAGTTACTATATATATATTACAAGTTTTACAACTATCTATATTATTTGTAAAAATAGTTCCATTATTGAGGGCATCTTGAATCTGTTCTTCTGATAGTTCCAATGTTCTATCAAAACAATTATTAAGTTCATCAATCCTATCTTTATTAATATCTAAACCAATAACAGGAAATTTTTTACTAAAGGCATGAGCTAAAGGTAGACCTACATACCCTAAGCCTATTATACATATTTTATCTATCATTTTTTTTTCCCATATTAATTTATAAATAGGAGTATACTATAACCAAACTCTATTCAAAATATAGAATAGTATAGGATATAAACTAACACTTAAAAGATAAAAAGAGTTAAAAGTAAGAGATATTTTATATCTTCTTTCTTTTATTTCATTGCTAGATGGTATAAATCCTGTTGCTATACCAAAAATAGTACCTATAAAAAGCATTGTATATAGAAAGTATCCAATATAATAATAATCACTTTGTAAAAAACAGAATGGACAGTGATGAAAGGGTTGTTCGTAGATATATGTCCCAAAAAAAACGATAAGAGTTATGATAGATGTAATGATAAATAAAATATTACTTATTGCAAAAAGAGAGGCTTTTTTTAGGAGATAAAAACTTATCATAAAAAGAAAATTACTATAAAAAATAGCTAAAAGTATAGGGTTACCTATATGAAAAAAATCTGATATATAAAATGTTGCAGAACTAGAGTAAATTGTTCCACAACAATCTACAATTTTTGTTGTATCTATTGCATTAAACATCATTATCTCTACGATTAATTCAGTAATAAAAAGTAGAGAAGCTATATTAAAAAGAGTAAATTTTAATTTTGTATAGGGTTGATTTTCATATTTTATATCTTCATTGTGAAGAAAAAGCCAATAGGAAAATATATAAAGATTTAAAATTTTCAATATAAAAAGAGGGCTACCATAGGCAGTAGCATCAACAACACCAGCCCCACACATCGCTCCAGGTAAAATAAAGGATATTTTATCAAGTGTAAAGATAAAAAAGAGGAAGAGAGGGATTTTTATGATAAATATATATTTTATTATTGTAGCTGTTAAAAAGCTTTGCTTTTCTAAAGTGTATTGAAGTTGAGTAGTTGCATCTCTATTCCATTGAAAAGATATTTTTATTGATATGATAAATGCTATAAGAGTAAAAATTATAAAAATAATATTTACTATAATAATAGTTAAAACTTCAGGAGTTAAAATCATAAAATAGCTGTTCCATCAGATATAGTTATCTCTCTATCTACTATATCAAGATTGAAAAAGAGTGGGTCATGTGTTGCGATTATTATTGTTTTATTTTCTGATTTTAGTTTTTTTATTATCTCTATAAAGGAGAGAGATAATTTTTTATCAAGATTAGCTGTTGGTTCATCTGCTATGATTATTTTAGGATTATTTACATTGGCTCTTGCTATGGCAACTCTTTGCTGTTCTCCACCCGAAAGATTTTTAACTAAACTATCTTTTTTATGCTCTATTTGAAACATTTTCATCACTCTTTCAAGTTTCTTTTGAGCTAAAGATATATTAAGGTTTAGAGGGATAAGAGGAAGTAAAATATTTTCTTGAACTGTTAATGTTGTTATAAGATTGTATTTTTGAAAGATAAAACCTATATTATCACGTCGATATATCGATGCAAAGTTATCAGGTAGTTTTGAAATTTTTTTCTTATCTACTATAACCTCTCCTGTTGTGGGTTTACTTAGAGATGCGATAAGAGAAAGAATAGTACTTTTCCCACTTCCACTTGCCCCTTTGAGAACAATCAACTCACCCTCATTGAAAGAGAGATTTATATCTTTTAAAGCAGTTACTTTTTCTATACTATTTGTTTCATATATTTTAAAGATGTTTTTGAGTTCTATCATTATCGTATAACCTCGTCAGCCTCAAGAGTTGCAACTCTCCATGATGGGATAATAGTGGCAGATATATAGATAGGAATAGTTAAGAAAAAAATTAAAAAGAGTGTTTGAATATCGATGATAAAAGGGAGTACAAATGATGGTTTAAGTGCTGAATAGCCTATAAATATATCTCGTAAAAGAGGTGCTTGTAGAATATATACAAAAAAAAGAGCAAGAGTTACACCAACTGTATAGGAAAAAAGTGAGATGATACTTGCCTCATAAAATTTTTCTTTAAGTATATCATCTATCTGCCAACCGAGAGCCTTTAATATCCCTATCTCTTTTTTCTCTTCGCTACTCAATCCATTTGCTTTATCGTAAATAATAATAAAAAAGGTAAATAAGGAGATAATAAAAAGGGTTAAAAAGATGCCACTTTTATAATTAAATATATTTTGATAACTAATTTTTATATCTTTATTTGTTACTACTCGTGCTGTTGGATAGAGGAGTTGTATCTTTCTTGCTATTGTGTCTATCTCATTTGGATTTGAAACTTTAACAACTATATCTGTGGCAAGATTTTCCTCTATATCAAATATTTCACGAATATCGCTATTTGTCATTACTATTATGTCGTTCGATTCTAACTCTGTTTGTGTATCAAAACTTTTTCCTAAAAATATTTTTTTTAAAGTTCCATTTGGTTTAATAAAATTGAAATAATCTTTATAGTAATTTTCGTGCATCACTTTTTTTACACCTTTTCCCATTAGCATATAAGAACTATTTTCAAAATCTATCTTTTTTACTACATTAGATAGAGTTTTTGTATATTGATTTTCAAACTCCTCTACACCAATAAGAGTAAAATAAACATCTGCTTTTTTAAAATAGTAATAACCCCAAACTCTAGGAATAGCATCTTCAACTCCTTCAATAGTTAAAATCTCATCCACAGTATCAATATCTATATCATAGTGACGACCAGCTTTCATATTTTGGACAATGAGTTGAGGAAGGGTATCTACTGTTGTATCTAACTCATATTTAATAGAGTTAGTTATATAAAAAACAGATGTTAGTAAAAATGTAAGAAAAGTAAAAACTATAACTATAAAAAAGTTTTTAGATTTTTGTCGTAAAAGTGCATTGATAGCAAACTCTAAAAGATATAGGTTAAAACTATTTTTCATCTGAAATATAACCACTTTTATAAAGATGAGAATGAGAGATAGTATAAGAGGTAGGGGTATATTCTCTTAATGTTCCATCATCTTGATAGATACTAAAAAGGTCACTTAATGTTCGATGTCTTGATGTGTAAGATTGAGTAGAAAGTGCTAAATCTGGAAGAGAACTTATCTTTAAAAAAGCTATCTTTTTCTCTCTCATCTCATCACTCATACCTTTAAAAAGAGAGAGATAAACTATCTCTGTAATGAAGAGGAAGAGAGTAAAACTAAAAAATGAGAGGAGATAGATACTTTTTTTATTCATCTAGTTTATAAACTTCTTCTATTTTTATATCCTGAAACTTTATCACTTGAGAACCTCTATGATCCATATAAAAAGTTTGAGCATCTTGTTTATCTTTAAAAGGAATAAGTTCATTTCCCATAGGTCCATAAATATCACTTCCAACAACATAATAGGCTTTTTTTCCATCGATAGCTTTTTGAGAGTAATAATCGGTTACTAAAATTTTAGAAATATCTTTTTTATGTTTAAAATAGTATTTAAGGAGGTCTTTTACACCATCAAAAGAGTAATGTTTTTGAGAGTAAAATATTTGTGCTGCCCATCGAGGGTATTTATATACAAACATTCCACATATAGGACATTTTTCATCTTTTGAGATATGAATACTCTCTTTAGTATTTTTTAAAATACCAATTTTTTTTACCTCAAATAGATAGAGTGCAACTGCTTGAAGTTGTTTCTCTTTAAGAAGCTTACACAATTGTAAATTTTTAATATCAGATTTAAGTTGATTTATCTCTTTATAATTTTCTAGGTTTATATCTTTATGGCATCTTTTTTCAAAAATCTTTTTTCCCATAGGATAGATTTTTTTTCTTTTTTTCTTTAATGTCAGTGCTATATCTGAGTTTAAAGAGTTTTTAGCCATATTAAGTGCTATCTCAAATGAAACTAACTTTCCCTTATATTTTTTTATAAATTCAACAGCATCACTCTCTTTTTTAAAAGCAAGTTTACTCACTTTAGACATCGTTCCATAGATTTTTGAACCGACAACATAAAAAGCTGAAGAGGCATCTATTGGTTGCTCTGTTTTTGCATCTATTACTTGAACAGTTTTTGTATCTATTGTATATTTTTGCATATCGACACTTAAACATCGTAAAGAGCAATATTGTCTATCTTTTCCATTTTTTAAGATAGAGGCATGAGACGTTTTATAAAACTTTTTAAGATTCATTCCACAGATAGGACACCATTTTTTCTCTTTACCTTGTTGCACTAATATAGGTTGAGTAGTTGCAGATTTTGAAAATATTTGAGCAGAAAGGGATAGACTAGAAAGTATAAATAATGATAAAAATAGATTTTTAAATAGCATTAGAAAACTCCTTTATTGAGATAGAGCTAACCTAAATTTATAGGTTAGCTAACATATTAACAAGCTCATCTGGTCTATTTGAACTTTTAATAGCATTATCTTTAGTGATAATTTGTCTAGTCACTAAATCTAAAAGTTGTTGTGTTTGTGTTGTCATATGTGTTTCTTGCTGGTTAAGTTGCATTTGAGAGTAGAGTTGATGCACTTTATCTTCTCTTATCTGATTTTGGATAGCTGGATTTGTTATAAGTATCTCTTGCGTTGCTACTTTTCCTTTTCCTATCTTAGGGATAAGAGTTTGAGAAACAACGGCTACAAGTGAAGATGCAAGTTGCGCACGTACTTGAGGTTGTTCCTCCCCTGGAAAAACATCGATAATACGGTTAATAGTCCCCGGTGCAGAGTTAGTATGTAATGTTCCAAAAACCAAGTGACCTGTTTCAGCAGCAGTAAGTGCAGCACCAATAGTCTCAGCATCTCTCATCTCCCCTATAAGAATGATGTCAGGGTCTTGTCTAAGAGATGATTTAAGTGCTTTAGCAAATGATTTGGTACTACTTCCAACATCACGTTGAGAAAAAAGAGATTTATTGTTTTTATGAACGAATTCAACAGGGTCTTCTATTGTGATGATATGACGACGTTCTGTACGATTTACTTCGTGAAGCATAGAAGCTAGTGTAGTTGATTTACCACTACCAGTAGGTCCAGTTACAAGTATAAGACCCTTCTCTTTTTTAATAAGCTCTTTAAATACAGGAGGGTTTCCATACTCATCAAGTGTTGGTATCTCGATAGGTATCATACGAAAAGCACAAGCGATACCGTGAACAGTACGATAATAGTTTGCACGAAAACGACCAATATCTTTTAACTCAAAAGAGAAATCAAGTTCTAATTCCTCTTCAAAGATTTTCTTATTTTTATCTTCTATAAGAGAGTATGCCATCTCTTCTACATCTTCAGCAGAGAGAATAGGTAAGTTTAAAGCGCGTAACTCTTTATCTATACGTATCTGTGGTTCACTTCCTACAACAAGATGTAAATCAGATGATTCAAATGCTAAAACACTTTTTAATAATTTTTTTATATCAAGATGTTTTGTAGATTTTTTTTCTTCACTCATAAAAATACTCCTTTATAGTTTTCTTCATTAAAACCTACAATTATTTTATCTTCAAACTCAATAATAGGTCTTTTTATCAATAAATTTTCTTTACAAAGCCACTCTTTTTGTGTCTCTTCAGTTAAGTTTTTCTCTTTTAATTCTAAAGTTCTGTATGTTGTACTTCTCTTGTTAAAAAGAGTTTTCATATCTGAATTTTCTAACCAAAAAGAGATTTTATCACATGATACAGCATCCGTTTTAAAATCTTGTAAGTTATATTCTAAATTATGATTTTTAAAAAATTTGAGAGCTTTTTTGACACTATCACAGTTTTTTATGCCATAAACTTGTATCATAATTACTCTATAATTTTAGGAACTATGAAAAAGTGGTCACCACTATTTGGAGCATTGTTAATGATTGCATCATTAATAGTTGTATCACATATCGCTTTATCTTCTCTTGTGAAAGTAGCATCACTATTCATAGCAAATTTATCATCAACATTATCTGTATTAAGTTCACTTAGGTTATCAACAAAATTCATTATTTCAGAGAGTTGCTCTTTAATTTCATCTCTTTTATCATCTGAAACTTTTAGGAAAGATAGTTTTTCTAGTTTATTTAATAGTACATCATCTACTTGCATATATGCCCTTTAATTATAAAATTTATTTTGTAGGATTGTAACAAAAAAAACTTAGTATTAGTTTGCAATATTATGATAAAATCTTTAAAAATAAAAAGGAGTGAAAAATGAGTAGAGAAAAGATAACTGTACCTATGGCAACACTAGAGTTTTTAAAGTATGAAGAGAATGGATTAACATATTATGAGTTCAATGCAACAAAGTGTGAGCCACCAGAACCTATGGTAAATGCTGTTCATGGATTGAAGTTACTTCAAAATAAAAGTGATAGATTAGTAGGAATATTTTTCCATGAACCAACACCTCTTTATGCTAAGGTAGGTTCAGATGTTGAGCATGAAGCGATAGAGTTAGAAAATGGTGATTTTAAGATAATTTTTAAGTTGAAATAATTTAGTTATTTAACTTTCTATTATTTTAATTCTACTAGAATATCCCTTTTAATTAAGGGATTTCACTCATGAAAAATATTTTCTCACTCTTAGGCTCTATGCAAACTATGCTTATCCTAATCTCTATTTTTGCATTCTCTGCTGGATATGCTACTTTTATCGAAAATGATTATGGAATAATTACAGCTAAAGCAGATGTTTACAATGCTTTATGGTTTGAGATATTACTATCTCTTTTAGCTATCAACCTTATCTATAATATATTCAAATATAAGATGTTTACAATTAAAAAAGCTCCTATTTTTATCTTTCATATTGGCTTTATTGTAATTTTACTGGGTGCAACGATAACACGCTATGTTGGTTTTGAAGGGTCAATGCATATTCGAGAGGGTTCAGCATCTTCTATTATGACAAGTTCTCAAACATATTTTAGTGTGAATGCAACTGTTGGAGATGTTACAGAGACAACATCTCAAACACTGTTTTTATCTAAAAGAACATCAAATTATCTCTTTTCATCTTTAGAAATTGACAATAAAAATATTGAAGTGGAACTTATAAAATATATTCCAGATGCTATTGAGATGAGTGTAGAAGATAAGGAAAATGGTATAGCTACTCTTACTATGATGCTAGCAGGAGGGGGTAATAGTGGAAAGGCTATAACATTATCTTATGGAGAATTTAAAGATAATGGAGAGTATATTTTAGATTTTGGTTCTAAAAAAACTTTTGAGAAACCTGTAATTTCTATTTATATGAAAAATGATAAACTCTTTATGAATCACAGTTTAGTATTAAAATATCTTAAAATGGATGATGGTTCAAAAGGGGAATTAGCTATAAATGATTCTGAGCCTTTCACAACAAGAACACTTTTTACAGCAGGAGAGAGTAGTTTTGTACTTCGTAAATTTATGCCTTATGCTTCTAAAAAACTTGTTTCAAATCCAAATGCTTCGGCACAACGTCCAGAATATGATGCACTAGTATTTCATGTAACAGTAGAAGATGTAGAAAAAGATATAACTATTTTTGGAAGAGTAGGCACCATGGCTAAACCATCATCTCATACTATTAATGGAGTAGATATAGATATATCGTATGGTTCAAAAAAGATAGCTATTCCATTTAAAATATATTTGAAAGATTTTCAACTAGACCGTTATCCAGGTTCGATGAGTCCATCTTCTTATGCTAGTGAAGTTGTGCTTATAGATGAAGAGGAAAATATTACTATGCCTTACAGAATTTTTATGAACAATATTTTAGAACATCGTGGATATAGATTTTTCCAATCCTCTTATGACCAAGATGAGAAGGGAACTATTCTTTCTGTAAATAATGACCCTGGGACTCTTCCATCTTATATAGGTTATGCACTTTTAGCATTAGGTATGTTTTGGTCTATTTTTTCACGAAAAAATAGATTTGCTTCATTACTTAAGAAAGCTCAAAAGGCTCGAGAGATAAAAATAAGTTCTCTTTTTCTTTCTTTAGTGTTAGTTTCAGCATTAACACCTGCATATTCTGCTGAATTACATCCAACTATTAAAACTATTATCTCTTTTGATAAGCTACATGCAAATAATTTTGGAAAGCTGATAGTACAAGATAGTGGTGGGCGAATGAAACCTATCAATACACTTTCAACGGAAATATTAGCAAAAATTCATAAAAGTACAACTCTTGAGATAGGGGTAAATAAACTCAACTCTAATCAAGTTATTTTAGGAATGATGGTACGACCAGATGCCTATAAAGATATAAAAATGATACGAGTAAAAGATAAAAAAGTATCAGCACTTATTGGAGCTAGAATAGGCTCAAAATATGCCTCTTTTTCACAGTTTTTTGAAGACTCATTAAATATGAGAGGGTATAAGTTAGCCCAAGCTGTTGAATCTGCTATGAGGAAAGCACCAAAAAATAGAGATAAATTGGATAAAGCTGTTTTAAAAGTGGATGAGATGGTAAATATCTCCTATATGGTTTATACAGGTGCTTTAATAAAAATGTGGCCAAAGAAAAATGATTTAAATAATAAATGGTTTGCCACAATAGAAGCATTACAAACATTTATACCTGAAGATGCAAATGGTTTACAGGAGATAGCATCTAACTATTTTATGGCAGTGGATAGCTCTTTAGTAAGTGGTGATTGGAGTAAATCAGATGAAGCTTTAAGTAAAATAGCACAATATCAAAAATTTTATGGAGCTGAAGTCTATCCAAGTGAAAATAGAATCTCTGCGGAGGTGTTTTATAATGAGGCAAAAATATTTGAAAGAGTATATCCATACTACTTCTTAGTTGGTTTTATACTTTTAGTATTAAGTTTTATCAAGATATTAAAACCAAATTTTAAAATAGAACGATTTACTAAAATAGCTTTAGGTTTGATGATATTATTTTTTATAGCACATACAATAGGACTTATAAACAGATGGTATATTTCAGGTCATGCTCCATGGTCAGATGGGTATGAGTCTATGATATATATAGCATGGGCAACAGTTTTAGCTGGTTTTATATTTTCTAAACGCTCCTCTATGACGATGGCTTCTACGGGTATATTAGCAGGTCTTATACTGTTTGTAGCACATCTAAATTGGATGAATCCACAAGTAACAAATCTTGTTCCTGTTTTAAACTCCTATTGGTTAAGTATTCATGTTTCTATGATTACTGCTAGTTATGGTTTTTTAGCTTTGGGTGCATTGTTAGGTCTTATTACTATCTCTCTCTTTATTCTGAAAAATGAAAAAAATGCAAAACAACTATCTGCATCTATAAAAGAGTTAAATGCTATTAATGAGATGAGTTTAATGGTAGGATTAGTACTGCTTACAGTTGGAAACTTCTTAGGGGGAGTTTGGGCAAATGAATCGTGGGGACGATACTGGGGTTGGGACCCTAAAGAGACATGGGCATTAGTAACTATTTTAGTATATGCAGGTGTTATTCATATTAGATTTATTAAATCACTATATAGTGAATTTAACTTTGCTGTTATCTCTTTACTCTCTTTTACTTCTGTATTGATGACATATTTTGGAGTAAACTACTACCTTGCAGGGTTACACTCTTATGCAAAAGGTGATCCTGTTCCAGTACCAGATTTTGTGCCAGTGAGTTATGCTATTGTATTTATTATAATAGCTTTAGCATTTAGAAATAGAAAGTTAGCCTAAAATATGGAGTTTAGTGGTTTTTCAAAAGAGACACTCCCTTTTTTAGAGTCTATAAAGAAAAATAACAATAAAGAGTGGTTTGAAGCACATCGTAAAGAGTATGATGAGTATATTTTAAATCCATCCCGTGCATTTGTAGAGGAGTTTGGAGAGCATCTTCAAGCTCTTGAACCTACTATAAAATTTTCTCCAAAAATAAACCAATCTCTTTTTAGAATTTATAGAGATACTCGTAGAATGGGAGCTATTAAAATCCCTTTGAAGGAGAGAATAGGGTTTATATTTTGGCAAGGAAATGGCAGTAGAATGCAAACATCATCCTTTTATATGCACTTTTCAGTAGAAGAACTTTTTATAGCCGTTGGTGTACGATGGTTTGAAAAACCGATGTTAGATGCTTATAGAGAGTATATAAAAGATGATAGAAAAAGAGATACTTTAGCAAAATTATTAAAAAAATTAGAGCTAAAAGGGTATAAAAGTATAGAAAAAGGTTACAAACGATACCCTAAGGGTTTTAGTAAAGAGATGAGCGATGTAGATTTGAGTTTATATAAGGGTATGGCAACATATAAAATAATAGAACCTACTCTTATAGTAGATGGTGAAAAGTTGATAGATACTCTTTATACAATATATAATGATATGTTGGAGTTACAGCAGATAGTTTATGAGATTAGTTTGGGTGTGAAATAATAGTTATATTAAAATAAATTAAAAAAAAGAAGAGAAAATATGATACAAAAATTATTAGTAAGTTTAGATTTTAAAGAAACAACTAACAATATATATACAAAACAATATCCAAAGCATAATAATTATGAAATTGTTGTAGATTTAAGAAAAAATAAAATATTATATAGAGATGACAATAAAACAACAGTTGAAAGGGTTGAAGATAAAAAAATACAACTAGGAGATTTAACAACTTCTAATTTTAAAAAAGATACAAATCCTAATTCACAAGAAAATTTTGTAGTTTTAGAATGTGTTGATAGACTTTTATTGAAAGGATATGCTCCAAATGATATACATCTTGAAAGAAAATGGAAGTTAGGACATGGCGCTAGTGGAGGTAAAGCAGATATAAATATTTATGGAAAAGATACTAAAACTTTATTTATTATTGAATGTAAGACATGGGGTTCAGAGTTTGAAAAAGAAAAAGCTAAAATGGAACTTCATGGAGGACAGTTATTTACATATTTACAACAAGACCAAAATGCAAAATATATTTCTTTGTATGCTTCAAAGTTTGATGAAAAAATAATTTATACAAATTTAATTATAAAAATTGATGATAGAAAAGAAGATTTAAAAAAATCTCAAAAAGAGATTGAAGAGGAAAAAATAAAACTATATAGTAGTGCAAAAAATAAAAAAGAATTTTATGAGGTTTGGAAAGAATCTTTTAATCTCTATTTTCATTTTAATGGTATTTTTGATAGTGATGTAAATGCTTATTCAATAAAATTGAAACCATTAAAAAGAAAAGATTTGAAAGAGCTTACTGATTCAGCTAGTGCCTTTAAAAAATTTGCAGAAATTTTAAGACATAACAATATATCAGATAATGCAAATGCATTTAATCGGATTTTATCTTTATTCTTATGTAAAATAGTAGATGAAGAGAAAGGTGATAACGATGTAATGGAGTTTCAAGTAAAAGAGGATGAAGCTTATGAAGCTATTCAAGATAGATTACAACATCTTTATCAAAAAGGTATGAAAGAGCATTTAAAAGAAGATATAGTCTACTATTCGGAAGCACAATTAAAAAATATAATAGATATGTACCCAAAACAAACTCCATTGGAAGAGATAGCTAAAATGTTTAAAGAGCTTAAATATTATACAAATAATGAGTTTGCTTTTAAAGAGGTTCACAATGAAGAATTATTTAAGCAAAATGCAAGAGTTTTAAATGAAGTAGTAAAATTACTTCAAAATTATACATTTAAATATTCTTCAAAACGACAGGTGTTGGGTGATTTTTTTGAATTGATGTTAACTCATGGTGTAAAGCAAAGTGAAGGGCAATTTTTTACACCTATTCCAATAGTTAGATATATAATTTCATCTTTAAATTATTCAAAATTTATTGAAAATAAAATTGATAATAATGAGAAAAACTTTTTACCAAAAATATTAGATTATGCTTGTGGTGCAGGGCATTTTTTAACAGAGAGTATTGATGAAATTCAAAAAATATTAGCAACTGTTAATACTCAAACTATTCATAATAGTTTAGGAGAACGTTTAGAAGAGTATAAAAAAAATACGCAATGGGCTGAACAATATATTTATGGAATTGAAAAAGATTATAGATTGGCTCGAACAAGTCAAATATCATGTTTTTTAAATGGCGATGGAGATGCAAATATAATTTTTGGAGATGGTTTAGAAGAACATGATAGACTAAGATTAAAGAATAAAAAATTTGATTTGATTATAGCAAATCCACCATATTCAGTAAAAGCATTTAAAAATTATTTAAGAGTTAATGAAAAGCAATACTCTTTATATCCATATTTAAGTGAAAAAAGTGGAGAAATAGAAACACTATTTATTGAACGGACAAAACAAGTATTAGATATTGATGGATTAGCAGGAATTATTTTACCAACATCTATATTAAGTAATAGTGGAACATATCAAAAGACTAGAGAACTTATTTTAGAATATTTTGAGATAAAAGGGATTACAGAGCTCGGAAATAAAACATTTATAGCAACTACTACAAGTACTGTTATACTTTTTTTAAAAAGAAGAAACAATAACTTTTTAAAAGATAGAAAATATATAGCTGATGATTTATTTAATGAAGTTCAACGAAAAAGAAATATGGATTTTATTGATAGTTATAAATTATTGGATAAGTTTGTAGCTTTTAGAGAATTTAATAAAAATGATTATCAAGAATTTTTAGATGGAATTATAAATAAATTTTTATTAAAAACTGATATGTTTGAAGATTATAAAAATAGTTTTGATAAATTATCAGAGATAAAAAAATTAAAAACTCAAAAAAACTTTAAAGATTTAGAGAAAACTGAACAAAATAAAGAATTAAGTGTAAGATTTTATGAATATTGTCGAAACATAGAAAAAGAGAAGTTTTTATATTTTATGTTATGTATAAAACAGGGGAAATTTAGAGGGGATGAAAACTACTATACTTTACAAAAAACAGTAATAGTAAATAGTGGAGCTGGAGTTGATGAACAAAAAGAGTTTTTAGGTTACGAGATAGTAAAAAAAGAGGGAATAAAAATAGTTAGTGAACATAAAATGTTTAATCCTAATAATTTAGATGATAATAGTAAGGCAAATTATTATGTAAACCAAGGGATAAATGATGAAATCATAGAAGATATAGATGAAAATTTATCTTCAAATGTTAAGCAATTAGATTTAGTGGATATGATAAGTTTCGATAAAGTAATTTTTGATAAACAGATAAAACCTAATGCTACTAAAAAAATGAAATTTAATACAGAATATCCCTTAATGAAGATAGAACAAGTATGTGAAATAAATTATGGTTCAAGAGTAGTTAAACGAGATGTTAGTGGAACAAAATATAATGTGTATGGTGGTGGAGGTATTACATTTACAATAGATGAATTTAATAGAGAAGATACCATGGTTATTTCAAGATTTGGTATGTCACCTAAATGTGTTCGATATATAAAAGGTAAATTCTTTTTAAATGATTCTGGATTTACATTAAATATTAATACAAAAATTACTTTAAATAAATATTTAGAGATTATTTTACTGAATAATCAAGAATTTGTTTACTTATGTGGAAGAGGTACAGCTCAAAAAAATATGGATATAGAAGAATTCAAAAATTTAAAAATACCAATTCCTCAAAAAGATATACAACAAAAACTTATAAATGAGATGGAAGCAATAGAAAAGAATGAACAATTAAATAAGAATACTATTTTAAAAAAACAACAAGAGATAAAAAATAAAATAGATAATAAAATTTATTCATTAAAGCCATTGAAATTTTTTGCAACTTTAAATCCCTCTAAAATGATAAAAGATGTAGATGATAATACATTAGTAACTTTTTTAGATATGCCAGCAGTTAGTAATGATGGTTTCATTGAAAAACCAATTATTAAAACTTTAAGGGAAACAAAAAAAGGATTTACATTTTTTCAGAATGATGATGTAATCATGGCAAAGATTACACCTAGTATGGAAAATGGAAAAGGTGCTTATGTTGAAAATATGAAAAATAATCTTGGTTTTGGTAGTACAGAATTTCATACTATAAGAGCTATTGATAACGAAGCAATAGGAAAATATATCTATTATCTATTAAAACAAAAAGAGTTTAGAGTAGATGCTTCAAAAAATATGACAGGTTCTTCTGGACATAAAAGAGTACCAAAAGAATATGTTGAAGATTATAAGTTTTTAATACCTAATATAAAAATCCAAAAACAAATTATAAAAGAGATAGAGAGGATAGAAGATGATATTGTGAGATTACAAAAAGAAAATGAACAATTACAAATTCAAAAGAAAAATGTATTGAAAAAATATTTGTAATAGATAAAACAGTACAATAGAGAGATGATTTTGAGAATAGGGAAGTAAAATAGTTTGAAAATAGTAAAAAAAGATATAATCGAAAATATAGAGGGTTCCTACTACAATAGAGGTGTTGAAGACTATAACGAGAAAAAAGTTATGGAGTATAAGGTTGAGGAGGAGAGTGCTGTTGAGCTTCTTCTAACTGCTGTTGTAAATGAAAACAATGGTATAAAATATAAACAAAAGATTATAGTAGTAAAAGATAAAAAAGATATTTATATCGATGGAAAATGTAGCTGTCCCATTGGTTATAATTGCCGACATATTGTAGCTGTTTGTCTTCAATATTTAGATGATTTAGAGGGCAATAATGTTAAACAGATTAAACCTGTTGTAGAGGATGACAGCTCTTTAGATGATTGGCTCTCTCTACTTAAAACAGAGGAGTTAGATAATCTTAAACCTCAAAATGAATATTTTTTAGTATATAGACTTTTTAATAGTGATAATAGATACTATAAAGATGAACTTCAATTTTTTAAAGCAAAAGTGTTGAAAAATGGTTCTATTAGTCAAGGAAGCTATTTAGATAAGTTAAAAATAGGTAATCAACACTCCTATCAAGAGCTTAAAAATAGTGATGATATGGAGATATTATCAGTTGGTTCAGCTCTCTTTACAGATAGTCGTTATAGAAATAAAAATATTGTTTTAGATGGAAAACTAGGTGCTATATTAATCAAAGAGATGATTAAAACAAAAAGATGTTTCTTTGATGATAACAAACACCCTTTAACTTTTAGTAAAGAGCTTTTTAAAGTAGAGTTTGAGTTTACACTTCATAAAGGAGTTTATACACTCAAGTCTAGTATAGATACAAATATCTATAAAGTAGTAGATTCTAGCCCCTCTTTAGTAATAGATACCCTTACAAATATTGTCTATGAGATGGAGATGGAAGATAGCCTATATAAACAACTTACTCATGCCCCTAAGATAGATAAAACAAAAATAGGCTATGTTTACTCCTCCATAGGTCAAGCTATACCAACTATTGAACTTAAAGCCCCTAAAGCGATAAAAACAGTTCAACTTGATATAAAACCTACTCCTCAACTTCATCTAAAATATACAAAAAATGAGAGTGGAAAAAGTTTTAACTCCTTTTATATAGATTTTAAATATGATGAATATATTTTAAACTATGAGCCTCAAAATGAGATACACTCTATCTATAAAGATAACTCTAAAATAGAGTTAAAAAGAGATTTAGCTTTTGAAAATAGTGTAAGACGAACTATTGAGGCCTTAGGTTTTAATCTTCATATTATAGAGAATAATCTAACAGTAAAATTGACAGATTTAAATAAACAAGCACAATTAAAAGTGTGGAAACAGTTTTTACATTCCGATATTTTAGAGTTAGAGAAAGAGGGTTGGATAATAGAGTATGATGAGGAGTTTGACCTTAAATTTGAAACAGATTCAACGATAGTTGTTGATAGTGAAGATAAAAATGGTTGGTTTCATCTCTCTTTTAATTTTGAGTTTAATGGTATCTCTCAGCCTATCGCCCCTTTAGTTATAGGGATTGTAGAGGAGTTTGATGATTTTGAAAATATGCCACAATTTATAAATATTGAGGTAGCTGAAAATCATTTTATAGAGGTACCTACTCAGCAGATGAAGCCTATTATAAAAACGATTATTGAACTTTTAGATAAGCAAGATAAAAATGGAAAGATAAAAGTTTCCTCTTTTGATGCGCATCTTATAGATTTTTCTGATGAAGATATTAAGTGGAGAGGTTCTAAAGATATACTCAATATCTCTAAAAAATTAAAAAACTTTAAGGGTATAGAAAAAGTAGAACCTTCGGAGGTTTTAAATGCTGAGTTAAGAGACTATCAGCAAGATGGTTTAAACTGGTTACACTTTTTGTTTGAATTTAATTTTGCTGGTATATTGGCAGATGATATGGGTCTTGGAAAAACTATTCAGACATTAGCACATCTCTCAAAACTTAAAGAGGATGGAAAACTAACAGCTCCATCACTTATAATAATGCCAACATCTTTGATAGCCAACTGGAAAAATGAAGCGAAAAAGTTTACACCAAATCTTTCAGTATTATCACTACACGGTACAGAGAGAGCGCAACGTTTTGGAGAGATAAAAAATAACGATATTTTATTGACTACCTATCCCCTTATAGTAAGAGATAAAGAGATTTTTGATGAGTATGAGTTTACATATATTATTTTAGATGAAGCACAAAAGATTAAAAATCCAAAAACAAAGATGACATTAGCTATAAAAACTCTTAAAAGTAAACATCGTTTAGCTTTGAGTGGAACACCTATTGAGAATCATCTTGGAGAACTTTGGAGTATATATAGTTTTTTAATGCCAGGGTTTTTAGATACATTAAGCTTTTTTAAGAAATATTATCAACTTCCAATAGAAAAAGAGAAAGATTTTGAAAAGCAAACACTTCTAAACAAACGTGTAAAACCTTTTATGATTAGACGTACAAAAGAGAAAGTAGCACACGAACTCCCAGCTAAAACAGAGATAATAAAATATACACAGTTCGAAGATAAACAATCAAAACTGTATGAGTCTATCCGAGTAACGATGGAGAAAAAAGTTAGAGAGGCTGTTTCAACGAAAGGTTTAGGTTCTTCACATATCACTATTCTTGATGCACTTTTAAAACTTCGTCAAGTATGTTGTGACCCTAGTTTACTTAGTATAGAGGAAGCAAAAAGAGTTCACGAATCAGCAAAATTAGCACTCTTTTTAGATTTAATAGATGAACTTTTAGAAGAGGGTAGAAAAATTTTAGTATTTTCTCAGTTTACTACTATGTTAGCTATTATCGAAGAAAAAGTAAAAGAGAGAAATATCAACTATTCAAAATTAACAGGTTCAACAAAAGATAGAGAGGGTGCGATAGATAAGTTTACAAAAGGGGGAGCAGATATGTTTCTTATCTCTCTCAAAGCTGGAGGTGTAGGGCTGAACCTTGTAGAAGCAGATACAGTTATACACTATGACCCTTGGTGGAATCCTGCTGTAGAAAATCAAGCAACCGATAGAGCATATAGAATAGGGCAAACAAAAGCAGTATTTGTTTATAAACTTATAGTGGAAAATACGATAGAGCAGAAAATTTTAGATATGCAGAAAAAGAAACAAGCACTTCAAGATGGGATTTATGATAATAATAAACAGCAAGAGGATGTGAAGTTTAGTGGGGATGAATTGTTGGAGTTGTTGAAATAGAATATAAAGTTTATAAGGAAAATAAAAATGCCAGAAATAAGTAGATTCTTAGGAATAAAAATATTTATGTACTTTAATGAACATAATCCACCTCATTTTCATATCGAATATAATGAATATAAAGCATCAATAAATATTAAAACCTTTGGTGTAATGGAGGGAAGAGTTCCCTCTAAAGTTTTAGGATTAGTTGTTGAATGGGCAGAAGACCATCAAGAAGAGTTACTTTCAAATTGGGACACTATTAAAGAGAGTGGTGAGTATTTGAAAGTTAAACCTTTAGTTTAAAAATATGCTTACTATTGTTAACGCTATCTATCAAGATAATTATAAAATAGCTCTAAAATTTAACGATGAAAAAAATGGTATTGTAGATTTAGAAGAGTTTATATTTAACACAAAATTTAAACCATTTAAAGAGTTGAAATCGATAGAAAAATTTAAAAGTTTTCGATTAGATTATACTTTGAAATGGGGGGAAGATTTAGATTTAGCACCTGAATATCTTTATTTTAAAACTTTTGAGAATGATAAAGAGTTACAGATTAAATTTAAAGAATGGGGATATAAATAAAATGCTATGGACTTTATGTCCATAGTAAATATATTTATAAATTAATTATGCACTGAAACGAAAACTTAAACGAGTTTTATCTTGTTTAAGTTTTTTATAAAGTTTAAACTTTGCTTTTTCTAACTCTTCATCATTGTATGAAAATGCCTCTTTAAGTTCGCTTTCATCTCTATTTGCAAAATCCATAGCAAAAAGCTTTAACTCTTTTTTTGTAAGTTTTGATTTTAAAACAGCATATAGCTCTTTGTCATCTTCTAGTAAGTTTTCTATATCCAATACACAAAATTCACTTATCGCATTTCTAAAACTATTTTTATTGTGGTACTGTTTCCATACTGTGTTTTCTAACATATCTATTCCTTAAATATTATATTTTTTCTAAAATCTGAGTTAAATCTTTTGTTTCGATGATTATATTTGCTTCAGCTTTTAGTATATCTCTTGCACAAAATGCAACCCGTGTTCCAGCATGAGCAAACATACTCAAATCGTTTGCTCCATCACCACATACTAAAGTCTCCTCAGGAGTTACACCTAGAATGTTTTGTAAACGAACTAACATATCACCTTTGGAGTGTGAAAACATCATATCTCCGCCGACTAAGCCTGTTAATTTACCATCTTTTTCATGGAGTACATTTGAAAAGTCAGCATCGTAGCCAAGTATATCTTTTGCATGACCTGTTGCAGTTCGAAAACCACCACTAAAACAGATAACTTTTATACCTCTACTTTTGAGTTCACTTATCGTCTCTTTTGCACCTTTCATATAGGGAAGATTTTGGCTAATTTTCTCTACAATACTAAACTCAAGACCCTCTAAAAGTTTAACTCTTTGTTGGAGTGATTCAAAAAAATCAAGTCTCCCACTCATAGCCTCTTCAGTTATGTGAGCAACTTCTGCACCTATACCTAGTTCATCGGCAAAAAAGTCGATAGTTTCACCATCCATCAATGTAGAATCAAAATCAAAAACAGCAAGTTTTAACATATATTTTTTCTCTCTTTGTTATAATAGTGTCATTATAGCGAATTAGGAAAAAAATGAGCATAGAAGAGTTGATAAAAAATATGAGTGAAGATGATTTAAAACAATTAACTCACGAATTTTATAAACAGAAAAATAAAATACCGACATATCAGTATAGTAAAGTGACAAAAAACTTTATATTTAATGGAACTACTAAATATACTATAACAATAAATTTACTAAAATTTAAAAGATTTTTCTTGGCTAGGATAACAATTCTTGTTGCTATATTTAATTTGCTTTTGATAGTATAAAGCTTTTTAACACACCAGTATAAAATAGCCGTGTTTAACAATTCAAATCTTGATATAATTTCGATAAAATTGATTTAAAAGAGAATATATGCAAATAATAACACCACATTTTATACTATTAAAAGATAAAGTAGTTACAAATCTATCGATAGCATTTGAAAAAACTATTGTAAAGATTGCTCCTTATGAGGCATTGATAGAGGAGTTCCCAGAAGCTAAAGTCACAACATTAAGAGAGAACTCACTAGTTATGCCAGGGCTTATAAATGCTCACGTTCATATAGAGTTTTCAGCCAATAAAACTGAACTGAGTTATGGTGATTTTATGGGTTGGCTATATAGTATTATAGAAAATCGTGAAGATTTGATAGGGGGATGTGATACGGAGTGTATGAAAAAAGCGATAGATTCTATGCTAGACTCAGGTATCACAACTTTTGGAGCGATAAGTTCTCACGGAATGGATTTAGATGTTTGTGCAGATGCTCCTCAAAATGTTGTCTATTTCAATGAACTTATAGGCTCTCAAGCAGTGATGGCAGATACACTTTTTCAAGATTTCCTTTCAAGATTAGATGCTTCAAAAACTATTAAACGAGATGGATTTCATCCTGCCGTTGCTATTCACTCTCCATACTCTGTTCATCCTATTTTGATTAAAAAAGCTTTAGAGATAGTTAAGTATGAGAACCTAAAATTAACGGCTCATTTTATGGAGAGTAAAGCTGAAAGAGATTGGTTAGATAATAGTGAGGGGGATTTTAAAGAGTTTTTTCAAAATCTTTTAAAACAAAATCGAAATGTAAGTGATGCCAAAGAGTTTTTAGGAAATTTTGATGGGCATAATGCACTTTTAACACATGCTTCAAATGCAAATGATGATGAACTAAACTCTATCGCTTTAAATAAGCATACTATTATTCATTGTCCTATCTCAAACAGACTTTTAGGAAATAAAACTCTTAATATAAAAGCACTTAATGATAAAAAAATTCGTTGGATAGTTGCCACAGATGGATTAAGTTCAAACTATAAACTAGACCTTTTTGAGGAGATGAAAATATCTCTTTTTATGCACAGTGATGCACCTCTTTTAGAGTTTGCTAATGCACTTTTACGAGGTGTAACAATAGATGCAGCAGAAGCTTTAGGATTAAATACAGGAGAGATAGCTGAGGGTAAAAATGCTGATATGATAGTGTTAGATTTAGATAAAGAACCTACAAAAGAGTTGGCTATTCATCTTATACTTCATAGGTATAATATTTCTAATATTTGGATTAATGGAAAATTAGAGAAATAGATATAAATATTATAAAAAAATTAAATGTTTTTTTTCTTTAGATAGTGCATATTTATTTGCACATTCTCATCTGATAAATAAATTTCAAATTTTGCTTTAAGAGTTTGATTATCAAACTCCTTAAATTTAATTAAAAGATAGGGTACATTATAATAACTTGTACCCTTTGGTTTTAACTCTTGACGAATTGATTGATTGGTATGGTTTAGATATAAAATATTTTGAGATACAATTTTTGCATAAGATTTATGGATAACTAATCCACCATTTGCAAACAGAGTCCACCTTAATTTAAAAAGTTTCTTCTGCTTACCATAACTTATATATATTTGAACAAATTCATCTTTGACCAAAGATATATTTTTGACACTTCTAAAATCATTGGCAAAAAGAGAGATAGAAAAAAAAATTAAAAATAAAAACCTAAGCAACTATCTCAGTACCAACACCATCAGAAGTAAAAAGTTCTAATAACATCGAATGTTCTATACGACCATCTATAATATGAGCTTTTTGCACCCCACCCTCTAATGCTTCTAAACACGCATCAACTTTTGGAACCATTCCACCATTAATAGTGCCATCATCTTTAAGTGCCTCTACTTCAGCTTGAGTTAGATGTGTAAAAAGTTTTTTATCGTTATCTAAAACACCAGCTGTATCTGTTAAAAATACTATCTTATTTGCACCTATCGCTTTAGCTACATACGATGCACAAAGGTCTGCATTTATATTAAATCCAGGATGACCCATCTCTTCACCAGTTGCTATTGGCGCTATTACTGGGATAAAATCATCATTTAAAAGCTTATCTACTACCTCAGCTTTCACATCTGTAATATTTCCAGTTAAGCCCCATTTAGCAAAATCTTTCGCCTTAGCAGAGATAAAATGAGCATCTTTTCCACTTATACCGATAGCTTTTGCACCATGAGAATTTAAAAGTGAAACTATCTCTTTATTTATCTCTCCACTAAGTATCATCTCAGCTATACGCATAACCTCTTTTGTCGTTACACGTTGTCCCTCTATAAACTTTGTATCTATATTAAGAGCATCTAACATATCTGTAATTTTTTTACCACCACCATGAACTATAACAGGTCTAATTCCTACAAGATACATTAGTAATATATCTTCGGCAAATTTTTCTTTTAGTTGAGGAGAAGTTTGTGCTGAACCACCATATTTTATAACCACAATCTCATTTCTAAACTCTTTTATAAATGGTAACGCATCGAGAAGTGTTTTTACTGTTTCAATTTTCTTTTGCAATATATTTTCCTTGTAAGTAGTTTTTTATATAATATCTTAATGTTAATCAATATATGTTTAAATAATTATCTCAAAAAAACTTACTCTTTTAGCCTTACAATATCTGCTCCAACACCTTCTAACTTCTTCTCTAAAGCATCATAACCACGGTCAAGATGATAAATACGATGAATATTTGTTTCTCCATCTGCAACTAAACCAGCTAAGACTAAAGCGCTTGATGCTCTTAAATCTGTTGCCATAACATCTGTCCCACTTAGTTTTGATTTACCATTTACAGTTGCTGTATGACTATTTAATGATATATCTGCACCCATACGTTGAAGTTCACTTACATGCATAAAACGATTTTCAAAAAGTTTCTCTTCTATGATAGAAACGCCATCTGCTTGTGTAGCTAATGCTAAAAATTGAGCTTGCATATCTGTTGGAAATGCTGGATACTCTTGTGTTACAATTTTCACAGGTTTTATAACTTCTGAGGGATGAATAGTTATACTATTTTCAGTTATAGTAAAACTACTTCCCATCTCTTCAAGTTTTGCTAAAACTGAACCTAAATGTGAGGCATTTACATTTTGAATTGTAATAGTTGATTTTGTGATAGCACCTGCACATAGATATGTTCCAGCTTCTATTCTATCTGGAATAACAGAAAACTCTTTAATATTTACTAACTCCCCTGCTGTTCCATGGATAGTTAATATTGCTGTTCCTATACCATCTATCTGAACTCCACTATCATTTAAAACTTCACATAACTGTACAACCTCTGGTTCTCTTGCTGCATTTGTGATAACAGTTCTACCTTTGGCTAAAGATGCTGCCATAATAATATTTGCTGTACCTGTTACTGTTATTTTATCAAAAATAATATCACACCCTTTGAGTCCATTAGGTGCTGTTGCTTCTATATATCCAGCTTTAATATCTATATGAGCACCCATCTGCTCTAACGCTTTAAGATGCAAATCCACTGGACGTTGTCCAATAGCACATCCTCCCGGCATAGAAACTTCACAATGACCAAACCGTGCAAGAATAGGACCTAATACAAGAATAGAAGCTCTCATCGTTTTTACAATATCATAAGTCGCTTTTGTTTGTGAAATTTTTTGAGTATCTACAATAGCTTTATCATCTTTAAAATCATAAGTAGCCCCAAGATTTGACAGTAATTTTAAAAGAGTTTTTATATCTGCAACATGGGGTAAATTTTTTATATTTACACTGTTTTTAGCCAATATAGTCATAGCAATAAGTGGTAACGAAGCATTTTTAGCACCAGAGATATTGATAGTTCCACTAAGAGATTTAACTCGCTTTGTTTGTAAGTAATCCATATATTTTCACCCGATTTGCAAATTTTAAATTATAGTAATTATAGCCAACATTACTTGATTCACCTATAATTTTGTTATACTTATTAAAAATAATTTTTAATTTCAAGGCTAAATATGGGTAAATTTTATCTTTTATTATGGTTAAAATGGATTCTTCGTATATCGTTATGTAGTATTGGTTTAGCTTTATTTATCACGCTAACCATAACTATTGCTCTTTATATTAATCAGAATATGCCACCATTAAATAGTTCTATTGTATATGCTCTTTTTGATATAGTTAAATTTTGGTTTCCAATTGTATGGAGCTTTACTCTACTTATAGCACTCTTTAGAAGTATAAAATATCTATTTAATAAACGAATAAACAATTTTGAACTACAACTTTTAGATTGTAAATATCGTGAAAAGATAGAATTTATAGGCTATGGAGACTTAGTTAAAGTTTGGCGAAAATGGTTTATGCTTCTTATATGGTTAGTAGTTGTTGAGATGATACTCTCAACAATTTTAATAGATGAATGGTTTAATATTTACTGGCTATTTATAGCTATTTTAGTGGCAGGGTATTTCTCTTTTGTTCTTTTAGGAAATCGATGTAAACGTATAAATATCACAAATCATTTTGCTATAAAATAGGGATTTAATAGATTTTTTTTATTGTAGATTAAAGGTTTATTATTTGTAAACTGACATATTAGCTTTCCACTTTCCCTTATGATAGCATCAGCAGCAGCGGTATCCCATTCCATACAAGGAGCCAAACGAGGGTATATATCTACTTCACCTGAAGCGACCATACAAAGTTTTAAACTACTACCTTTTCTTACCACTTTTTTCTCTTTAATCGATGATATTTTTTCTACAAATTTTTGATATTCTTGAGTTAAGTGAGAATTACTTATCGCAATAATATATAGATTATCATCTCTAGTTAAAGGTATTTTTACACCATTTTTAAATCCACCCTCACCCTTCTTTGCTTTATATAAATCTTCTGTTACAGGTACATAAACAACACCTAAAACAGGAGTAGTTTTATATATAAGAGCTATATTTATTGTAAACTCACCATTTTTCTTTACAAACTCCTTTGTTCCATCTATTGGATCTATACACCAGTAGTATTCCCAATTTTTTCTTATTTCATATGCTATTTCATTATTTTCTTCTGACATTATGGGAATAGTAGGATAAAGTTTTGTTAAAGAGGAACAGATAATTTGATTTGCTTTTAAATCAGCTTCAGTAATAGGAGAATTATCCTCTTTATATTCTACGGAAAAATCTTTTCGATATATTTCCATAATTGCTATTCCTGCTTTTTTTGCTATTAACTCTATATCATCTAATTTTATTTTATTTATCATATTTCCTCTTTTTCTTTATATATAAAAAGCCGAGTAAATATTTCATCCTCTTTCACCTCTATCTTCAACCTTTGAAATGAATAGGGATGTGTAAATTCCAAAGATTTAGAATGTAAAAGTAATCTTTGTATATCAAACTCCTTTCTTACCATCTTATTATGTTCACCTCTTCCATATTTTGTATCACCTAAAATATGATGAGAAAGATGTTTCATATGACGACGTAGTTGATGTTTCCTTCCTGTTTTTGGTCTCAATTCAACTAATGAATATCGACTTTTTTCATATCTCCCAACTGCAAAGTCTACCTCTACTATATCTAATCTTTTAAATGCTGTTTGTGCATCTTGTGGCTCTTTATCTTGAGAAGATTTTTTATCAGCTATCTTATCAAGTTTAATACTCAAAGGATAATCTATAAATCCATCCTCTGCAATATATCCACGAACAACTGCTACATAAGTTTTTTCAATAGTATGCTCTTGAAACTGTTGAGAAAGTAACTTAGCTGTATATGAATCAAGTGCAAAAAGTAATACACCAGATGTTGGTTTATCAAGTCTATGGACAGGATATACCCATTGTCCTATCTGATCACGAAGCATTTTCATTGCAAAATATATCTCATTTTTATCTATCATAGATTTATGAACTAATAATCCACTTGGTTTATTTATAGCAATAATATATTTATCTTTGTATAGTATTTCTAATTCTGTATTTAAGAATTTCATACTGTTCTTCCTTATCTAATTGTTTCTATAATATATTTTATATCATTTTTTAATGACCAATTCTTTAAATACTCTCTATTTATTTTTACTTTATCTGGCCAAATAACTTTATCATTATACTCTTTTGGATTTTTTTGTTTAGATAAAATAATCTCTTCATCTTTATATTTTAAAGATGCTGGTCCTGTAATACCTGGGAGAATAGTTAAAATAATTCTATCCTCACCATCAAGTTTATCAGCATAACCTTCAACATCTGGACGAGGACCTACAAAACTCATATCACCTAAAATTATATTAATTAACTGAGGAAGTTCATCTATTTTTGTTTTCCGAAAAAATTTACCACTATTTGTAATTCTAATATCAGAAGAAGAGGTAATCGTTGTATCAACTCCCTCCACTTTTTTCATTGTTTTTATTTTAATAACATAAAAAAGTTTTCCATCTTTTCCAACTCTTTTTTGTAAAAAGAAACCATTTGATTTTGTATCAATAGTAGCAATTATCCATGCTAATAAAATTATCCACCAAATAAATAATAGACCTATAACAGCTAAACTTATATCAAATATATATTTTATTTTTAAATTCATCTAAAACAATCCAATATAATTCATCGCCAAAGAACTATAACTAAAATTATCTATAACATAGTGTTTTCCATTTATTCCCATATTTTTACGCTCAACTAGACTTAAAGAGTTTAACTTAATAATAGCATCTGCTATCTCTTTTGTATTATGTGCTTCAACAGTTATACCACATTGTGCTATTTTAACAATATCCCCTGCACCTGAAAAAGCATTTATTATAGGGGTAGCACTATACATATAATCAAATAATTTATTTGGAGATGTTCCATATTTGTATAAATTCTCTTTATTCCAACCTAAAAAGCACACATCAAAATATCCTAACATAGATTGAATCTGTTTTTTATCAATAGCATCTATAAATAAAATATTATCACTTTCAAATTTTTCTTTTAAAGATTTTTTTTCAGTACCTTTTCCGACAATAATAAATACAATATCTTTTCTATCTTCTAAAAGAATAGCACTCTCCAAAAAACTTTCTAAAGCATTTGCCACACCTATTGAACCTGTATAACCAACTATAAATTTATCAGTTGGAATTTTTTTTATAAGTCTATTATCTAATAACTCAATATTTTTTATCTCTTGCAAATCTATTCCATTACTAATCCACTTAAACTTTCTATTTATACCTAAGTTATTAATATGTTCTCCATAGTTTTGCAGATTAGATACAATAATATCTGCTTTTTTAAGAGCAAATTTTTCTGCAAAACTCATTAATTTTATAAGAGGATGAGAAACTTTAAAACCCCCTATCTCAATTAAACTTAATGGCCAAATGTCTTTTACTTCAAATATCAATTTTGCACGATAAATTTTTGCTAATATATATGCTGGAAAAATTGAAAATGGAGCGATAGAAGACATAATAATAATATCTGGTTTTTTTAATTTTAATGGAAGAAAAAAAAGTTTACTCATAAAAAGAAACCATTTTAAAACCCGTTTTTTGTTATTTGACATCCCATAATTAAAAACTTTAATCCAAAGATATTCTATACCATCTATACTTTCCATCTTTTTTTTTGGAAAATTCTGAAAAAGATGTGAATAAGAAGCACTTATAATTGTAGTAGTGTAACCAGCTTTTACTAACTCTTTCGCAAGATAATAATGCCTAAACTCCATCCCATACTTTGGAGTTCCTGCATACTCATTTATTATCCAAATATTTTTTTTCATCTATATTTTAAGCTTATAAATTTTTGCTAATGGATTTAATATTACAGGTTCAAATAAAGAACTATCATATTGTTCTAATACAAACATCTGAATAAAAAGAGAGTTATACATTTTTGTATCTAAAACAAGAAACTGATTATAATTTTTCATAAAAATCACATTAATTGGAGAGTTTCTATCTAAAACTTGCATATTTTTTTCTAATTCTCCCTTTTTGTTATATTGAGTAATAACAAAATTATTTACTTTCATCTTTTCCTTACCTATTTTTATCTCTCCAGTTTGTTTATTTAATATAATATTATTTCCTAAATAAACACTATTCCCTTTATCTTTAAAACCTCTTGATTTATAAAAAAATGAATTTCTATATCTTTTTCCTGTTATTAAATCTAAATTAGAGAAAAGTGTAACTGTTGGAAAAATATTTAACATTCTATTTGGAAGATAGATAAAAATATCTCTAGTTTTCTTAGGTAATTTATAATTAGTTAAACTCAATTCATCCAATAATATATTTGGATTTAATTGATTTTCTTTTTTATTATGAAATATCTCATTTGCAACTATTTTATAATCACTACTAACATAAGTTTCAACAGCTAATCTTGAAAGGTTTGCTGCTTGTATTTGAGAGTCTGTGTTTAAAATTTGCGAAATTATAAAATTATCATGATTGTGTTTACCACCATCAATAAGAGTATTTGTATTTGAGTAATACCAAATTGGATAACCATAATCCCACCATGTTAATGTATAATCTTTAGGTGTTGAAATTGATTTTAATTCATCTAATATTTGCACCTCAGATTTATTAAAAACAGTTGGCACTTTATATCCTATAATATGTGTAATATTTGGATAAAGTATCATAGCTGTTAAAAATGTAATAAATAGGTATTTCATTTTTTTATTTTTAATGTAAGAGCCAATAATATAGAAAAGATATATACTACTCATAGCTGCTATTGGCACGGCATATACAGTAAATCTCAATCCACCCCATAGAGAAAATAAACCTATTCCTATAAGAGGAAGAGCCAATATAAAAGGTCTATGATTTATTACAAGTAAAATATATCCAATAAATGCACTTATCACTCCAATACTACTTCCACTAATTCTATTTGCCATCGTAGAAAAAGGAATAACACCAGCCTCTCTTACAGTCTGTTTTACTTGAAAAAAATGTAAACCATCAGCTTCAGTACCTCTAAAAAGATATGATGAAACCTTTGCCCAAATAAGGTCTATTACATGACCACTAATTAAAAAAGCGATTACAATAACAATAGTTGAAATAATAAGCTGTTTTAAAACTACTTTTTTTGTCTTAAAAAAATAATATATTGCAAAAATCAAAACTAATTTAATTAAAGAGGGTATACCGAGTAAAGCAAGAGTCACTAAAATAATGGATTGATATGTAAATATATCATCCCTATGAAAAAGAACCATATACGCCATATAGATAAGACCAATAGCATAAACAATAGATAACCCAGCATCATAAAGAAATGGATAAATCAATATAGCTAATGCAGAAAAAAGAGCATTATCTAAACTCTCTTTTTCAATATTTTTCATAAGAAAGAATAAGATTATCATAGGAGCCATTGCTGAAAACATATCTGTATCGTAATATCCTATCATCGTACGGTTATAATAACTCCAAGCAATACTTCCCAAAAGAGCAGAAAAAAATCCCCATAATGTAAGGTTATATAATCTTGCAATTAAAATAATAGGAATAACAACCATACTAGAAATAATAGCTGGCATATAAAGTAATACAGTATCAATACTAAAAGGTAAAATTTTAACTGTAATATAAGTAAAAAAGACAACTCCATAATGAAACATACTCATAATTCGTGGATTATTTTCAAATTGACCTGTAATTGAATTTAATGCACTACTAGCCCATAAATAACCATCATTAGTATTTATCATCAATTGATTATTCCATTGAAAATTTTCATATCCATTAAATTGAAATACCCATATCATTCGAATAGCGATACTAAAGAGATATGCTATACCAATAAGAAGTAATAGATACTTACCACTTATATTTTCTTTTTCAATATTTAACATTTTTATCCTTACTTTCTAACTCTTAAAAATACAGGAAATCTAGGTTTTCCATATTTTGTAAAGTTTTGATATTTAAAAGTGATTAAATCCCCTATTTTTGGTGGACTTTTTCGCTCATCATCACTTAATCCTGAACCTACCTTAAACTCTATACCACTTTCTAGTCGACATTTTAAAGCACCTATCAACTCTCTATACTTTCCTCTTCCTTGAGTATAGCCAACAACTTTACACTCCATATCTTTAAAACTTTTTACTTTTAAAGCTTTATTTGTCCGTTTATCTATGTAAGGTATATTTGGGTCACGAACAACAACACCCTCCCCACCTTTGGACTCTATCTCTTTTAAAAAGTGTTGTAAATTTTTTCTACTTTTTACCTCTATCTGTGGAAGAATTTTAATATATCTGTTTTCATAAGGTTTCACTTTTTTCAACCTCTCAAAAAGATTACCTTTCGTATGAGGAACTTCAAATATATAGTGTTTTATCTCTCTCCATTTTTCAGATGGGATTTTATCTCTTACAATATTTGAGATATTTTCAAAATCATTCCGTTTACTCCATAACTCACCATCTATCTCAAAAGATGGATAATCTTTTGTAAAATATTTTGGAGTATGTATGATTTTTCCTCCACGACTTATAAGATGTTTGCCATCCCAATAAGCTCGTATACCATCTAACTTTTCACTCATTACCCACCCCGTAACATTTTGCTCTTTATATGTTTTTAAAAGAAGAAGTTTCGGTTTTGAAGCAAGAAGTAAAAAGGGAAAAAGTAGTGAAATAAAAAAGAGTTTATTCATAATATGCTATTTTTTTCTCATACAATGCTATATAATCTTCTCGACCATATTTAATAGCCCCTTTTAAAAGAGGTTTATATTTTTTGAGTAGCATCTCTATTATCAAATCTTTTTTATCTGTTTCAGATGATAATAACTTCTCTAAAGCCTCAATACGAAATCTATCCATACCCCAATGCTTTACACTCAACTGGTCGCTTTCACCACCATATTTTAATATAAGTTTCTTATCTATAAGCCCTATCTGATTTTTAGATGCAACTCGTAACCATAGATCATAATCTTCACATACCTCTAAACTCTCATCAAACATACCAAGAGAGTTAAAAAGATTTTTTTCTATTAAAGTAGCTGAAGGAGCGATGATACAGTGTGATAAACATCTATCAAATATATCTCCACCATATTTAGAAAACTTTTTAGGGACTTTTACCTCAACACCATTTCGTATCCATTTTTCATCTGTATAACTCATCTTTATATCTATGTTTTGAGTATGAAAATCTACTTGTTCTTGAAGTTTATCTCGATGCCACTCATCGTCAGAATCTAAAAAAGCTATCCAAGAAAATTTAGCTTTTGAAACACCAAAGTTTCTAGCAGAGGACACACCTCTATTTTCTTGATGAAAATATTGTATAGTGGGAAAATCTTTTTGAATATTTGAGGTTTCATCAGTTGAACCATCATCAACAACTATAACCTCAAAGGAGTGATAAGTTTGAGCAAAAACCGAAGTTAATGCTCTTTGTAAAAATTTGTAACGGTTGTAAGTAGGTATAACTACTGAAATTTGCATACTATAAAACTATGTTCTATAATCAGCATTTATCTTCACATACTCATACCCTAAGTCACACCCAAAAGCACTAAAAGAACCATCTCCAATACCTAAATCACAAGAGATACTGAAACTATCCTTTTGCATCACTAAAGAGGCTTTCTCCTCCATAGCCTTATCAAAGAAAAGTTCACCCTCTTTATAGACACATAAAGTATCAAAAGAGATAGTTAAACTCTCTTCACTACACTCTACTCCACTCGCACCAACTGTCGAAGCTATACGTCCCCAATTTGGGTCTTCTCCATAAAGTGCTGTTTTCATTAGAAGTGAATCGGAGAGTGCTTTTGCTACTTTTTCAGCCTCTCTATCATCTTTTGCACCTGTAATATTATAAGTCACTAACTTTGTAGCACCCTCTCCATCTCGTACCATCTCACGAGCTAAAAACAGCATAATTTTATGAAGTGCCTCTTTAAAAGCTTCGGCATTATATGCACCACTTTTTGCATTTGAAAGTAGCATTACAGTATCATTTGTAGAGGTATCACCATCTACACT
>CAYOKX010000008.1:0-34296 GCA_964404655.1 uncultured Sulfurimonas sp.
GTGGCTATGGAGAACTCTTTATTATCTTCAAAAAGAAGTTTTGCCATAAAAGTACTTATGGTAATAGCTATAAAAACTATTAAAAGATATATAGAGGGGGCATACAGAAGAGTTATATCCACAGGATGGAGTAATAGTCCCCAAAAAGTTAAAAATATCTGTAAAAAATAGACATTAATGATAGTGATAGTTTTATCATCTATCTTCTCTTTAAAACTCATTTTGGCAATATAACCCATAACGATAAAAACATAGATAGTTAAAATAGAAAATATAATTGAACTCATAGTGTTATTATATTATAATCCATTTATGCAAACAATAGAAAATATAAATAAAACAATAAACGAAAATTTAGCGGTGATGGTTTACTTCTCAGCACCAACTTGTAATGTGTGTCATGCACTTAAACCTAAACTTCTTGAAGCTTTAGATACAAATTTTAAAGAGTTTGTGGTGGAGAGTGTAGATATATCAACAGAGGAAGATATAGCACCCCATTTTGGAGTTTTTGCTATTCCTACTGTATTGATTTTCTTGGATGGAAAAGAGTTTTTACGTAAATCTCGTCATATGAGTGTGGATGAAGTTATTCGTGAGATTAGACGTCCTTATGAGATTATGACATCATAACATCTATGTATAACCTAGAACAAAAAAAGCAGATTAAATCAAAAATTGTTCAAGATATAGCAGAGTTAGAAAAAAATATATCTGCTTTGAGTGATTTTACACAACCTATAGCACCCGATTGTGCTTTAGGATGTGGAGTACGTGATGAGATGATACTAGAACAAGAGGTAAGTGCAACAACTCTTCACCAATCAGAGATAAAACTCAATAAACTTAAATATGCTTTTAATAATATAGATAAAGAGGATTATGGTATCTGTAAAGAGTGTGAAGAGGAGATAGTTTTTGGTCGTTTGATGATTGTTCCTGAGTCTCTTTATTGTGTAACCTGTCAAGAGGAAAAAAACTAAAATGGGATACACAGATTGGTTCGATACTCATGCAAAAAAGCATCAAAAGATTGTCAAAAAACTTGTAGAAAATAATTATACAAAAGAGCAGATTATAGACTATTTTGATTTTGAAAATATGGTTCAAACTGAGATAGGTTTTTGTCCTCTTTATGCAAAAAACAGAAAATGTCACGATATGAAATCACTAAACTGTTATCTATGTGCTTGTCCAAATTTTCGTTTTAATGAAGAGGGGATAGGGCAATACAATGAGTTTAAGATTTTAAGTAGATGTGATATTCACAATGGAAAAGAGTTTGCTTCTAAGGGAGTTATTCATCAAGATTGTTCTAGTTGTAGTGTGCCTCATCATCGGAGTTATGTTGAGAAACATTTTGATTTGGATTGGAAAAAGATGATGTCTGCTTGTCAAGTTTAGATGGGTGTTCAAACAGAGATTAGTTTAGAAAGGTTAAACCTTCTTTTTCCCTCCTACTCATTTACTTCATTAGTTCCCACTAAAGATGGGATAATAGATACAACTTATATAGTAGCAAACAATACAACAACCTATATTTTAAAAAAATATGAGAGAGAGATTAAAGATAAAGTAGAAAAAAATAGTAAACTTCTCTCTAAACTTTATAAAAATAGCTTAAATGTCCCACTTTTCTTAGCTGAATCTCAAGGTTGGTATCTTTATACAAAACTAGAGGGTTCACAACCAAAACATATTCAAATCTATCATTTACACTCTTTAGCTAGGTTTATGTTAAAACTGCATCAAACTACATCCTATAAAGATTGCCATCATTCGTTTATCTCACAAAAAATTTTAAAAATACATTTAGAGTACCTAAAAAGAAACTACTATTTTTATTATAAAAAATTTCAAAGTATCAAAAACTATAAAGAGGGATGTAACACTTTAATTCATGGTGATATTTTTAGAGATAATACACTCTTTGAAGGTAGAAAAATAGCTGTTTTTGATTTTATAGATGCTGGATGTGGTTCAGTTTCATTTGATATAGCTGTGGCATTACTATCTTTTAAAAGAAAAAGAGTTACACACTACTTTATAGATAGCTTTTTAAAGGTATATAACCAAAAAAATAGAAGAAAAATAGCAAGAGAAGATATAGAGGAGAGTATAAATGTAGCGATAGCTTTTTATACTCTCTTACGTATCTACAAATATAAAAATATTCGGAGAGTAAAGGAGCTTTTATGAAACATGGAGCAGGGATATATAAGGTAGCAAAAGAGTTACAATGTAGCAGTGATGAGATAATAGATTTTTCATCAAATATCAATAGTTACTATTCAAAATTGGAACTAACACAAAATAAAAATATGTTAGTGAATTATGGAGACTATTTTTATAGCAATTTATATAAACTAGTTTCCTCTAAACTAAATATTGATATGGAAGAGATTAAATTTTATAATGGAGCAACATCGGCAATATTTGAGTTAATAAAATCATTGAAACAAAAAAATATCTATCTATATGCTCCTTTATATGGTGAATATGAGAAGGCTTCCAAAGATGCAGGGAAGAAAATATATAAGATAAATAGATTTAAAAATATCTATAAAAAACCGAAGAAAAACTCCATAATAGCCTTTGTGAACCCATCTACTCCAGATGGAAAATATTATGATTTAAAAAAACTTTTTAAGTTGTGGAGAGAAAGAGATTGTACTATCATTATAGATGAATCTTTTATAGAGTTTGAAGATTTACCCTCTATAAGAGCTGAGATACGAAACTATAAAAATCTTTATATAGTGCAATCTTTTACAAAATTTTATGCTTGTGCAGGGGTAAGAATAGGTGCAATCCTTTCAAATAAAAAGAGTATTAAGAAGTTAAAAACACCATTATGGAATTTATCTTCATTAGATGTGGCATTTTTAAAAGAGCGTTTACAAGAGAAAACGTTTGTTAGTAAGAGTCAAAAGAAGCATAAAAAAAATAAAAATAAATTATACAATATATTGAAAAAATCGGGACTTTTTTCTCATATATATAAAAGTGATGCTAATTTTTTTCTTACAAAATCATCACAAGCAAGAGAGTTATTCAAATATCTCTTGAAAAGAAAGATTTTAGTCAGAACTTGTGGTAGTTTTGATTATTTGAGTAATGATTATCTACGATTTGGGGTGAAAGATAACATTTTACATAAGAGCTTAAAAAAAGGACTAAAGAGTTTCATAAATAAATAGTTATTAAGTTATTATTCTTTTTATGAAAAATTTAACATTAACCGATGATAATAGAGAAAATCTTGAGCTTTTTAAAGAGTTACTAAAAAAAGATGAGAAAGAGATAGTAAATGAGGCATTAGAGGAGTATTTTTTAAATGCTCAAAAAACTCTTTTAGAGAAACAGATAGCAGATGAAAATGCTCTTACCAATCTAAGTTATGAAGAGTTTTGGGATGATTTAGAGGTATAATTACTTTTATAGAAATAATATAATGTTATAATCACATTTTAAATATAGGGTGTTCCATGAAGAGAATAGATTGTGCTATTAGAAAATTTAGTTTTAACCCATCCAACTATAATATACTTATTGTAGAGGATTCAAAATCATCAAATCAGCTTATTGATATTACATTTTCAGATGTTGGCTACAACTGTTTTAATGCTTTTACCCTCAAAGAGGCTAGAGAACTTTTAGCAAAACAAACCATTCACTATATAATGTTAGATATAAACCTTCCTGATGGTCATGGTTCAGAGCTTATTCAAGAGTTAGCTCATAGCACTGAAAAAATATTTGTTTTGACAGGTGAGATAGATACAACTTTTGTACATAGCTCTTTTGAAGATGGTGTGATTGATTTTATCGCTAAGGGGCAGTATTTTACTTATAAAATAGCAAAAATTACCCAAACTATTAAACAACTTGAAGAAAATAAGTTAAAAACACTTCTCATTATAGATAAAGATAGAGCATCTAAAGAGGAGTTAAAAAACTTCCTAAAAAATAGAAATTACAACATAGAACTTGCTTCAGATGAACAAACAGCCTTAGAAATTCTTAATAAAAAAATTATAGATTTAATATTTGTAGATACCAATCTCTCAAATGGAAGTGGCATAGAACTTTTACAAAAGTATGAGGAACAGATTATTATAAAAGATAATATTCCTGTTATGCTTACGACAAATAGTTCAGACCCTTTAATCATACGTGATGGATTAAAATCGGGTGCTATCGATATTGTAAAAAAACCTTATCTTATTGAAGAGATAGTTTTAAAAGTTGATTTATGGATAGACTATAAGAGTAAAGAGGAGGAAGCACTCTGTTCTGCAAAGCTTTTAGAGGAGTATAAAGATGCTGTTGATGCCTCTTCTATTGTCTCAAAAGCAGATAAGAATGGTTTGATTACTTATGTTAATGATAAGTTTTGTGAGTTAAGTGGATATAGCACAGAAGAGCTTATCGGTAAAAATCATAATATAGTAAGACATAGTGATACACCTTCGGATACATTTCAAGAGATGTGGCATACTATTAAGGTTTTGAAAAAAGCATGGAAAGGTAAGATAAAAAATAGAAAGAAAGATGGAACTTTTTATTGGGTTGAGGCTCTTATTAAGCCGATAGTTGATTTAAATGGTGAGATAACAGAGTTTATAGGTCTACGTCACGATATAACAAAAACAGAAAACTATAAAAAAATTCTAAAAAATACTCTTGATAATACAAATAAATCTTTAGATGAAAATCTTCACTATATAACTCAATATGAGGAAGCTAACAATAAGTTTACAGCTATCTTAAAAACAGATACAGAAAATATCATCACTTATGTAAATGAGATGTTTTGTAAATTGAGTGGATACTCTTTAGAGGAGTTAGTTGGACGAGATTGCCAAACTCTTCGACATGAAAATCATCTTAAAATGGATACATGTAAAAATCTAAAAGATTCACTTATAAAAAATGAGCATATTCATATAATCTTTACAAATGTAGCGAAAGATGGTTCCCTCTATTTTATAGATACGATTGTCTATCCTGTAAGTGATATTAATGGAAAAATCATAGAACATCTGCATTTAATGCATGATATAAGTGAACTTACCAATCTTCATCAAGAGATAGAAGATACTCAAAAAGAGATAGTGTATAAGATGGGTGAGATAGGTGAATCAAGAAGTAAAGAGACAGGTAACCATGTAAAAAGAGTTGCTGAGTATTCGAGACTTTTGGCACAACTTTATGGATTAGATGATACACAAGCAGATACACTTTTTACAGCAAGTCCTATGCACGATATAGGAAAAGTGGCTATTGCTGATACTATTTTGAAAAAACCTGCCAAATTAACTGAAGATGAGTTTGAGATAATGAAAACTCATACAACTATTGGTTACAGTGTTTTAGAGGGTTCAACTCGTTCTGTCTTAAAAGCTGCTGCGATTGTAGCTCATGAACATCATGAAAAATATAATGGTCGAGGATACCCAAGAGGCTTAAAGGGTGATGAGATACATATATATGGACGTATAACAGCTATTGCTGATGTATTTGATGCTTTAGGTTCAGATAGATGTTATAAGAGAGCATGGGAAGATGAGAGGATTTTTAAACTTTTTAAAGAGGAACAAGGGGAGCATTTCGACCCGATACTTATAGAGCTCTTTTTTGAAAATTTAGAGCAATTCTTAGCGATTAGGGATAGATTTAAAGATTAGATAATATCCCTGCATATATACCATCACTATTTTTATTATCTTCTGCACTATTTTGCCAAGTAGCAACAACTCCTGTACTATTTACTGTGATAGCGGGGAGTTTTTGGTCATAGAGCTTTTCTATATTTATTAACCCATAATTCATAACTAATTTTATCTCTTCAGTATGATTATAGAGTCTATAATATAGGTCACTATTATCTGCATTTTGGTTAGTTGCATTTGCATAACTAGATAAACTATGAACAATATAGAGTGAATTGTTATTGTCTAAAACTGCTGTAAAATCTTCTCCAAAATCACATTTTGCCTCTCTATCTATAAAATTTTTACTCTCTTGCATAGTATTATTAAAGAGTTTTCCAGAAACAACCCAATGGGTATCAACTTTGAGTTTATATAACCATAAAACAGTTCCATTGTAGCCTATATCGACCTGTACATTATTGCTATTTGTTTTATTAGGTGCTTTGAATGAGCTAAGTTTTTTTCCATCTTCAGATATTTTTGCCATATATACATGGTCTGTTAAGGAACTTGTATGCCATCCAGATATAAAAGTTTTATCATCATTTAATGCAATATCTAAAGAGTGATTTTGAGTTTTTGTGTCTATCCAATTTGTGTATAAAAGCTCAAAAGAGGCACTATATAAAGAGTATTTATGCCCTTGTAATCCATCTGTTTGAGATTGATAAGTGATGATAACATCACCATGATTATTACTATCAATAGCAACACTCGGTGCAATCTGTTCCATATCACCTTGATTTGCCTTAAGACTCATAACAGGTGAAGCATCTTCATCGTTGTAGTATTGAATAAATACATTGGCACCACTTGTTGCACCATCTGTACTATATACAACAACAAAGTTTCCAAAGTTATTGGCTGTAATATCATAGTTGAGTTGTGTTTCATCATGTGCAATTTTTGAATTTGCCTCATTATTTACTCTAAACTCTCCCCCTATCTTATATCCTCGTCCATTGAAAAGTTGGGCATATATATTGTAGTTTCCCTCTTCAATCCCATCTTGGCTTTTCCATAGAACTAAAAAATTCCCATTATTAGCCAATGCAATTTTTGGAGCTTTTTGGTTGTTGAGTATGGAACTATTTACATGAATACTTTTATATACCTCTGGTTCAGGCTCAGGTTCTATGATAGTTGGTATAAAAGTTGTTTGTGTACTCTTTTTATCACAACCACTTATAAGAGTGAGAGTAAGAATAATAATAAAAAATAGTGTTATAGAGAGATTTATTTGCATCTGTTTTCCTATTTTTTATTTTAAAGAGTGTAAGAAGAGTTCAATATAGGAGGTATTAAATTTATTCATCATCTTTTTATCTTGCATCATCATTTTAAGTGCATTAAAAGAGCTAAAAGCTTTTCGATGGGCTCTATCACTTGTTAAAGCATTAAATACATCAACAATCGATAATATAGAAGCATAATCACTTATCTCCTCTTTATGTAGTTTGTGTGGGTATCCTGTCCCATCATTGTTTTCATGGTGTTGCATAACAGCATTGATGATAGCTTTATCAGTAATATCATTAAACTTCATAATATCAACACTATATTGTATATGATTTTGAATAGTCTCAAGTTCACTAAAAGAGAGTTTTTCCTCTTTGTTTAAGATAGCATCATCAATCTTTTTTGTTCCAATATCATGAAGTAAAGCTGCTGTTCCGAGTTGAAGAAGTTTTCGTGTACTAAGATTGAGTGCATTTCCAAGATTCATAGCATATATCAAAACATGTAAAGAGTGTGTTGCTAAATCATCGATGGTTTTAAATTTTGGCATTATATTTTTAAGATATTTATTATTATCGTGAATAAGGTAGATAATCGATTTAATAAGTAAAGTAACATTTTCTGTATTGATAATATCATCCTCTGATTCTAAAAAATCTGCAAATATTTTATCATTTATAATATATAAAAAATCGATAATTTTGATATAATCATCTTGGTAGTAGCGAACATGGTATTTTAAACTGTAACAGTTTAGCTCCTGTTTGTAAGCATCTGCTTTTGAGATATAAAGGTTATTTTCTTTCTTTAATTTAGCCATTAATATAGGTGTTAATATAGTACTCTCTTCAATGATAATAATATATTGACCCATTGAGTGAATATATATATCAAATATGAGGTAGTCACCTATTTTGATGAAATCCATATTTAAGATAACATAAGAACTAATATTATTTAATTTTTTTTGCAATACTTTCATATTATTATTCATATTACTATTATATCCACTCTACTTTAGATATTTAATAAAAAAATGGTTTTAAAATTATGAATAATAAACAGTTTACATATCTTCTAATATTTGCGATGCTTTTATGGGGTGCTGGATGGAGTGCACTTAAGATTTTAACACTCTCTTTACCTGTTGAGGTTATCATCTTTTGGCGATTTTTTATAATGAGTTTAGCTTTCTTGCCTATCCTCTATTTTTTACAAAAGCCTATCTCTTTAAATAGGGAAAGTTTAAAATATATAGTGGGAAGTTCTGTTTTAAACATCCTCTTTATGATATTTTCATTTTTAGGTATCAAGAGTGGTTTTGCAGGTGGGGGAAGTGTTATTATCACCACACTTTCACCTGTTATGACATTTCTGTTAGTTGCTCTTCTTTTTAGAAAAAAACTTCAAAATATTCAATATTTTGGTCTTGTTTTAGGGATAGGAGGTGGAGCGATTATGCTTCAACTTAACAATTTAGAGTTATTTTTAAATGGTTCTAACATATACTTTTTACTGTGTGCTATCACTTGGGCTGGAGTTACAGTTTTAGCACAACACTCTCATAAACATATACACCCAATCCATTATAGTTTTATCATCTCTGTTATAGCAACAATAGTTACATTTATATATGGATTTTCCAGTGGTTTAGAAGATGTTTTTGAGCAAGATAGTAGATTTTGGGTATCGTTGCTCTATCTTGCTATTTTTGGTCAAACGGTAGCTACAACTATATTTTTTATAGCCTCTGGAAAACTTGGCAGTGAGGTAACAAGCTCTTTTATGTTTCTTGTCCCTCTTTTTGCTCTATTTATAGCATGGTTAGTTTTAGATGAGGTTGTGCAAACTCATATAGTTATTGGTGGTTTTTTTAGTGTTTTGGCTGTTTTTTTTGTGAATTATAGAGTGAAAAAAAGGTAAAAGAGTTGGCAATACAGTAATTCTATATCTGATAACTTCAGCTCAAATAGCCTTTTCTATCCCTGCCGTTTATTAAACCCTGAAGAGCCTTTCTTGGCATCAATCTGAAACTCTTTTGCATACTCTTTAAGGTAACTAGGGACAGCACGTCCTTTGAGTTTCATCATATCACTTAACATCTTGAGTGCAACCTCTTTTTTATCTAACTCTTTTACCTCTGTTAGATAACTAAAAAGTAGCTCTCCTAAACGTTGCAGAGAGATTTTCCAAGTTGATTGTGTTTGTGCATATATCCATAAACTAAAATTATAAAAATTCTCATATACACTCTCTTCACCCCAAAGTAAAAGGATAGAGTTTTTAAAATTGCCACTATTGTATGTCAAATCCCAAAAGCGTGCAAAACGTTTCATCATCTGAATATCTTTAAAGCTTAAATTCCTGTTTTTTAAAATATCATAAGGGGCTTTATCACTATAAACCATCTCAAACTCTTCATCGTGACGTTTGATATATGTACCTGAGAGTTTTTTAAGTATCCCTATCTGAATCTCACAACTACTTAAACTCACTAACTTATCTAAATTCTTTCCAAAACTCTCTAAACTCTCCCCTGGTAATCCTACAATAAGGTCAAGATGTATATGTGCTTCTGTTTCATGTTCTAAAAAGCCAACATTACTATCTACTTTATCTAGGTTCAATACACGAGAGATATTATGAGCCACTTGAGGGTTTAGCGTTTGGATACCTATCTCTAACTGTAAAGCACCGTGAGGAAACTGTTTTATCTTCTCTCTTAAAGATTCTGGGAAATGGTCGGGAATAACTTCAAAATGCACAAAATATTGCTCCTCTTTCTCTAAGAAAAAATCCAAAATTTTATTGGCTGTTTTCATGTTAAGATTAAAAGTTCTATCTACAAACTTAAAGTTTCTAGCACCTCTATCCCACAATATTTGAAACTCTGCTAACACTTCATCAAGGTTAAAAGCACGTACCTTTTCATCCATAGATGATAAACAAAATTCACACTCAAAAGGGCATCCACGAGAGATTTCGACATAGATATAACGGTTCGCTATATCGTGGTCGGTGTAGTATTTGTAGGGGAGGACTAACTCTTTGAGTTTTGGAAGAGTCATCTTTACTATCTTCTCTTTAGGGGGATTTTTCTCTATGATAGATGTACATAATCTATAAAATGCCTCATCTCCCTCCCCTTGAATAATAAAATCACTATCATCAAAACTGACTCTAAAAGGGGTATAAGTAACCTCAGGGCCACCTAAAATAATAGTAATTTCAGGAGATACTTTTTTGATAATATGAATAAGCTCTTGCACCTCTAAAGCATTCCAAATATAAACACCTATCCCTATAATATCAGGCTCATCTCTAAGTAAATCTTCGGCAATAGTTTGAATAGCATCATTGATACTAAACTCTAATATAGTAGTTTGAGGTTGTAACTCTTGCATATTTGCATAGATATAACGTAGACCTATCGCTGAGTGAGTGTATCTTGAATTTAGGGTTGTTAGGATTATTTTAGTTTGCTTTATAAATTTCATAAAAAGATTGTAGCAGATGATAGATTAAGAGAAAGCTTCAACTCTTTAAAGCTACAATTAGAGATGCAAAAATTATTTAATACTCTAATAAATGAACCACTCACACACTTTTTACTATTAGGATTACTCCTTTTTATCTATTTTGATATGACTGCAACAGATGTACAAACTCAAAATAAAACAGTTATAACTCTCTCCTCTAGTGAGATTATAAAGTTAAAAACAGAGTATAAAAATAGGTATCATAAAGAGATAGATACAAATCAAATTGAAGAGTTAATGGAGCAAAAATTCTATGAAAAACTACTTGTAGATGAAGCTTTATCACTTAATTTAGTGATGCAAGATGATGTTATTATTAAACGTCTTTTAAAACAGATGCAATTTATTATGCTCAATAGTAAAGAGTTTATTGAACCTACTGAAGAGGAACTTTTAGCATATTATAAAAGAAATATTCAAGAGTATTCCCATATAAAAACTCTCTCTTTCTCACACATATATTTTTCAAAAAGAGATGATGAAAGGATAGAGGAGCTTGTAACTCTTCTGAATATCACAGATAAAAATTCTTCTGTATCCTCCTCTTTTGGTGATAAATTTCAAGGGACAATAGACATAAAAGATAGTGCATATAAGGAGATAAAAAAGGAGTATGGAAACTATTTCGCCTCAAAACTTTTCACCTCAAAATCTTCTCTATGGCATAACAAGATATTTTCTAAATATGGAACTCATCTAGTCTATATAACAGATAAAAATATCACAACTCCCTACTCCTTTGATGATGTTCAAGATAGAGTGTATGAGGATTATCTTAGAGAGAAACGGACACAACAAGAGAGAGATGCCTACAAAGTTATCAAGGCTCAGTATATTTTAAAAGTGCAAAAATAGTATGTTTATAAAATCACTTTTTTTTATCACTTTTTTTATAAACACTCTTCTAGCACATCAAACAGGACTTTCCTATGTAAATATAAGTGAAGATGATGCAAATAAGATAGATATAATCTATAAAAAACCTTTAGGAGATACAAAAGCAGATGGTGTATCTATCCGTTTTCCTGTTGAGTGTAGTCAAGTTTCTGAGAGTAAACAGAGTGTGGTCAAAGGTTTTATTATAAACAGTTATAGCCTTTGGTGTGGAGAGAAGGGGCTTTTAGATTCTCGTGTATGGGTAGATGGTTTAGTCTCTAACGATAGAGGTGTGCTTATACGATATGAAAAGGGTGATATAGTGAGTAAATCTTTACTCCGAGCTACTACACCATTTATACATATAGACCATCAAAGTAGTAGTTTTGAACTTTTAGTGGAGTATGTAGAGCTAGGGGTAGTTCATATTTTAAAAGGGTTTGACCATCTTCTTTTTGTCTTCTCTTTATTGCTTTTAGCACTTAGTATGAGAAATCTTTTTTTTGCTGTTACAGCTTTTACACTTTCTCACTCTATCACTTTAGTTTGTGGTATATTAGGGATAGTGAATGTTCCTGTTATGTATATAGAAGCGATGATAGCACTTAGCATAGTATTTTTAGCTCGGGAATTAGTAGTAGATGATAAAAACTCTTTTACTCGAAAACATCTAGGTGTCATCACTTTTATATTTGGGCTTCTTCACGGTTTTGGATTTTCAAATGTTCTTGCAACTATTGGACTCCCTCAAGAGGAGATACCTCTCTCCCTTTTTGCTTTTAATCTTGGCATAGAGATGGGACAGATTCTTTTTATAGTAGTCTCTGGGACAGCTTTCTTTTTTGTTCAAAAATATCTTGTGAAAGATAAAAGATTACATATATATATAGCTTATTTTATAGGGGGATTATCCTCTTATTGGTTAGTTGATAGAGTGATGGGATTTTAATATTTGCTTATAACTTTAATAAGAGATATACTTTTAAAAAACATAGGAGATAAATATGTCAAAAATTACAATAACAGATAAAGAAGCATTAGATTATCATCAGTACCCACAATCAGGAAAAATTTCAGTAGAGAGTTCAAAACCAGTAAAAACTCAGAAAGACCTCTCTTTAGCCTATACACCAGGGGTAGCAGTTCCCTGTTTAGAGATAGAGAAAAATCCAGAAGATGCTTATAAATATACAGCAAAAAGTAATCTTGTAGCAGTTATAACAAATGGTACAGCTGTTTTAGGTCTTGGAAATATCGGTGCATTAGCATCTAAGCCAGTTATGGAGGGGAAGGGTGTTTTGTTTAAAAACTTCTCTGGACTTGATTGTTTTGATATAGAGCTGGATACTGAAAATATAGATGAGTTTTGTTCAGCAGTTACACTTATATCACCTACTTTTGGTGGGATTAATCTTGAAGATATAAAAGCACCAGAGTGTTTTGAGATAGAGAAACGTTTAGTAGAAACTCTTGATATTCCTGTGATGCACGACGACCAACACGGTACAGCCGTTATCTCAGCAGCAGCTATTTTAAATGCTTGTGAGATAACAGATAGAAAATTAGAAGATATTAAAATAGTAGTAGTAGGTGCTGGTGCAGCAGCTATCTCCTGTGCAAGACTTTACCGTCATATGGGTGTAAAAAATATCTTTATGATAGACTCTAAAGGGGTTATACATAATGGTAGAGATGATTTAAATATCTATAAACAAGAGTTCTCAGCATCAACAGCTCTTTCAACAGCAGATGTTTTTAAAGATGCTAATGTTGTAGTAGGTCTCTCAAGACCAGGAAGTTTTAGTGTTGAGGATGTAAAACTGATGGCAGATACTCCTATCATTTTTACACTTGCAAATCCTACACCTGAAATCTTCCCTGAAGATACAAAAAAAGCACGACCAGATGCCATAATAGCAACAGGAAGAAGTGATTTTGACAACCAAGTGAACAATGTTTTAGGTTTTCCATATATCTTTAGAGGTGCGATGGATGTACGAGCTAAAAAGATAAATACAGAGATGAAAGTAGCAGCAGCACAAGCACTTGCAGATTTGGCAAAAAAAGATGTTCCTGAGTATATAAATGAGTTATATGGCAAAAAAGTGGAGTTTGGGAAAGAGTATCTTATCCCTAAACCATTTGATAAAAGACTTATCGTTGAGGTCTCTTCTGCCGTGGCAATTTCAGCTATACAAAGTGGTTCATCTAGTATGAAAGATTTTGATGTTGAGAGATATAGAGTAGAGTTGAGTGGTAGAATATAAATTATAGGATTTTAAAATGTTAGCATTATTTATAGGTGGTATCAAAAGTGGTAAAAGTAAGAGTGCTGAAGAGTTTACTTTAAAGAGTTCAAAAAACAAGCCTATATATTTAGCAACAAATGAGTTTTTTGATGATGAGATGAGAGAGAAAGTTCAAAAACATAAAGAGCAACGGGTAGATAGATTTATAACTATTGAAGAGCATCTCTCTTTAGTTAATGTTATAAATCTGCAAGAGTCTGTTGTCTTAGTAGAGTGTATAAGTATGTGGATAAATAATATGCTTCATCATGGGTATAGTGAAAATGCGATGATACAGCAGATAGAGGAACTTGAAGAGCTTAATAAAGATATAGTATTTGTTATAAATGATGTAAGTTGTAGTGTTGTAAGTGAAAATAAATTAGTTAGAAAATTTGTTGATATAAATGGTCGTATCTCTCAACTCTTAGCTTCAAAATGTGAAGAGGTTTATCATACTACGGCAGGGATTAGTATTAAAATAAAATGAGAATTTTAAAAGGTTTTGCTTTAGCATTTAATATGCTTACAATTATCCCATTTTTTAAGGTACATAAATTTTTTAAAGGTATCAATGGCTATTCTGCTATGTTTTATCCTCTTATAGGTTTTATCTTAGGATATGCACTTTTTGCTATTCATCTCCTTTTAGAAAATAGTGTACCATCTACACATCTAGCTGTTATTATCTTTAGTCTATGGGTTCTCTTGACGGGAGCTTTACATATAGATGGTTTAAGTGATAGCATAGATGGTCTTTTTGTACCAAAAGAGAAAGCTCTTGATGTTATGAAAGATGCTCATGTTGGTGGAATGAGTATGATATTTACATCTATCTTTTTAGTGCTGAAACTCTCCTCTGTTATCAGTTTTGAACTTTATTATCTTTTACCTATTATTTTGATGCTATCACGATTAAATGCTGTTTTAGCTATCTATTTTTATAATTATATTAGTAGTGGTGTTGGTCAGTTGATAAAAGATGAATTGAAAATCAAATATCTTCTTTTTGCTCTTTTTTACTCTTTAGGTATCACTTTTTATTTCTCCTCTTTGAGTTTTATTTTTATCTCTTTTACTGTTCTTGTTGTGATTGCACATTTTTTTATGAAACGATTGGGTGGATTAAATGGGGATATTTATGGATTGATTATAGAAGTAAGTGAACTTGTTCTTTTAAATTATGTTATATTTACTATGCTAGAAAAATAAAAGGATATGAGATGTTAGATGGTACTCAAAGAAAAAATATTAAACATGGTCAAACAGTTGCAATAGTCTTAAAACAAGACCAATCAACAGGACTCTTAACAGATGGAATAGTAAGAGATATATTAACTAAATCACCAAACCACCATCATGGTATTAAAGTTCGTTTAATGAGTGGAGAAGTGGGTAGAGTAAAAGAGATATATTAGTTGAGTGTAATAGCTTTAGTAGAGGTAGGAATAGGATTAATTCTTATTTTAGCTATCTTAATATTTTTTCTTTTTCAACAAAAGAAAAAACTTAAGAAGGAGAAACTTTTAGAAGAGATTATCCCCTCTTTTGAGACTCTTCTTTTGGTGATTAAAGATACTAGTTCAACAACAGATAAACTTGCTAATAGTTTAAATACTATTATTGAATATTATGGAACTATTGATGATATGGATATTTATAGTGATATTTTATATAAAATATGTACCCATCCTCATACAGATACCTCTTTGATTTTAAAGTTTGATAAAGAGCTTCGAAAAAGAAACCCTAACTATAAAAAAGAGATAAATAGTGCTATTTCAGAGGGGTTAAGTTTAAGAAAATAACTTAAACTCGAATAAACTTAATCGCTGTCATAACACTAATAACTTGAAATAAAGCAGCTAAAATAAAAGCATAATAATGCAGAGTATCGATAGAGTTGGCATTATATGCAAGCGTTGCCATCGCTATGAGAAGAGTTAAAGGCATAGAGTGGCTAAGTCCCATTAGTATAGAGTTTCTTAGCCCTAATCTTTTTACAAACACTAAAGAAGCGATAACTCTCATAAAAATCATACCTAATGCGATAAGAACAGCCTTAAGAACAAGTCCCTCTATCAAAAGGGCTTCAAGGTGAAAAGAGCTTCCTATATGGATAAAAAATATAGGTATTAAAAAACCAAATCCATAAGATGCAAGTTTATGGGGAAGATGATGTTTATGTTTAAAAAATGTTGGTATAAATATTCCCGCTAAGAAAGCACCAAAAGCAAGTTCAAGATGTAGGTAGAGCATTGCACCCACTAAAAGAAAAAATATCCCCATAGATAAACGAATATCTTGTTCTTGATTGTCTTGATGAGGCATTAAAACAGTTGAAAGTTTTGGATACCACCAAAAAAGAATCTGAATAGAGCGAAAGATAAGAAACATAAAAATTAAAAATGCTAGAAGTGATAAAACAGTTTTTATAAGAGCAAAACCAAATCCAGAGATGAGAGCAGAGGATGTGATAGTTAAAAAAGCGATACTCACAATCTCCCCTAAAATACCTGCCGTCATAGATATTTCAAGCCAAGGTGTTTTGCCATACTCTTTTGAAAGAGTAGCAACAAGACCAACGGATATAAGGGGTAAAAGCACTATAAATATTTTTCCTAAATCAAAGTAGAGAGAAAAACTGATAGAAAACCCATAAAGAATAGTAAGATAGAGTAAAACACGACGAATTGTAGAAGAGGGAGTTTTCAAAATATCTTTGAGGTTAATCTCTGTTCCTGCAATAAACATAAGATATAAAAATCCAAGTTCAGCAACAAGTTCAAACAGATGCTCTTCATGTAAAAATCCAAAATACCCAAGAATAGACCCGAGAATAATCTCTATGGGTGTTGTTGGAAGTTTTAATACTTTAGCAAAGAATGGAGAGAAGATAAGAATGAGAGAGATGGTAATAATAAGAGTAACATTATTGTCCATGAGATATCTCTTGTTCATCTAATAAAGATACTAACTTTGTAAACATATTTTCTTTTTTTAAAGTTGCATACTCAAAACTAGCATATAAACTCTTTGTAAATATCTCTTTTGCATCTTTCTGTTTAATTTCTAAATAGATATATAATAATTCAACAAAATGGTGTCCATTTATAATTTTTCTTTTATCTGTTGGTAAACTCTTTTTTATACCATTAATAAATTTATCAAACTCTTTAATAAGTTCTTTATTATGTTGTAAATATTTAGCTAGATAACTATCTCCATCAAAAATAATTTGATTCGATTTAAGAGTTATATTTTTACTAAAATCTATTTGAGAAAGGTTATTTTTAATCTTTTTTTTTGCATAACTAATCAGAAATAGTTCAATTAAAATACCGTTAAATGTCAAAAAATCTTGAGATTGTTTACTCTCTTTATAACTTAAAAATATTTTATCTAAATTTTCTTCATTATAAAGATACATCTCCATATTTGCATAGTCTGTTTCAAGTAAGTTAGAGTTTTTTTTATAGCTAGCTTTTTCTAAAAAATTAAAATCACTATCAATGATACCGATGATATTTTTTTTTATCAATGTTGTTAAAGCTATAATCCTATTTCGATGATTATCTTCTAACTTTAAACTTTGTGTTTCACTATTAGGAATTTCAACACTTTTTATCTCAAGAACTATAACATCTTTGATTTTTGTCTGTTTTATAAACCATTGTAGGAGCGACTTATCTGTTGAACCCTCAACATAAACTGTTGGAGCTAAAGATGGATGTAATTTATATTTAGTTTTAATCTCTGCGATTGTACTTCTTTGACCTGCTAAATACAATTTAAAACTTTTTAATATTTTCTAATACACAAACATTTTCATTATATTGAGTTAGTAACTCTATTGAATGAGAAGCTAATACAAACTGTATACTACTTCCTTCGGAAAAAGAGAGTAAAGCATCTATTAATTTTCTTTGCCACACAACATTTAATGAAAGTTCAGGTTCATCAATGATAAAGATACTTGCTTCCTCTCTTGCTGAAATAGTGTTGCAAAAAAGAAGGAGTAACTGTTTCTCTCCAGAAGAAAGCATTGTGGGTTTTAAACACTCTTTTTTACCATATATAGAATTTATTTTTAGACCATCATCGATAGAAAAGCTTAACTCTTTTCCTGTATAAAAATCATTTAGAATTGTCACAAATGTGTTAATAATTTTTTTAGTATCTTCAATAGCATTTAATTTTTTTTCAATACCATCTATATAAGGGTTTAATGTAGTTGCAATAATCTTTAACTTATCAGTGGATGTTTTTTCTATTAAATTGATATATTTATCAAGATTAAAATCTAATATTAATTTATATTTCATAAACTCTTGATTTCTAATATTAAGCTCTTTTAATTTATTTAAAAGTTCCTCTTTATTAATAGTGATGATATTATTACTATCTTCTTTTTTACTATCATCTAATAGATCTTCTATAATATTAAAATATATCTCTTGAATATCATTTTGACCAATAGAGTTACCTAAATTAACTTCTCTTGTAAACCATTTTTCAACTTTATTGATAGCCATTAATAAAAAAGCATCATTAATTGAAAAAGATTTTTTCTCTTTCAACATATCAAATGGAATATTAGAAATTTCAATATTATCTTTTTTTTCATCAAGAAGCATTGTTAAATTAGTTTTTATTTTTCTATCATCAGAAAGGTAGTGAATTGATAGATTTAATTCTTTTAAAATATTTAAAAAATCTTGAACTTTTTCATGACCTTCATTACCATCTCTAACAATATATTTATCATTTTCTATTATCGTATTACAAGTAATATCTATTAAATTATTTGAATTCTCACTTATATATAAATTATAATTACCGATAAAATTATCTCTATATGCTTTAATAATATAGCCATTTGATAAGGTAATAGAGATAGTTTTAAATTTAGTATTTGCCAATTCAGTTTTATGACCTTTTCGGTTTTCACTAGAAAGAAGATTAAATATAATCTGTAAAAGAGTTGTTTTACCTGCTCCATTTTGGCCATATAAGATAAGTAATTTAGAGATATCAGTAGAATCCATCGGTATTGAATAGGTATAAATACCAAATAAATCCTCAATATCAATATGGGTGATATTTAGTTGTATTGTTTTATTTTTCATATTTATATCCTTTCAAAAAATCCATATAAAAGTCAAAAATAGAGATAAATTCAAACTCTAAGTGACCTCTATTTGTAGGTATCCAACCATAAAAACTCAATCAAGGACACCTATATCACAAAGTTTTGTCTGTTTAATGAATTTAATTTCATTAGAATCATCTTTAATAATAACAAATCCCTCTGTATAAACTCTACCATTTGGATTCCAAATAGTATTAAACTCATACAAAACCTTTTTAATTTATTCTACTTGTCTAGCAACATTAAGATGAAGATTTTTTAACATCTCTAAATCTTTGCTCATAACACGTCCAGTAGTTGTAAGATAATTTCCTATAACGATGGAGTTAGCACCATTTTCAAATATCTCAGATTGACGCTCTCCAAACATAAGTTCACGACCACCTGCCACCATAATACGTTGAGCATTAGGTATCATCTCACGAGTAAGTTTTACAAGAGAAAGTGCTTCATCAACATTTAAAGGATTAGGGCTTAACTCTAAAGCTTCATTATGATGATAGAAGTTAATAGGAACAGAACTAGGATTTAAGGAGTTTAAAGCTTTAAGCATAGAGATTCTATCTTCTTGTGTTTCACCAAGTCCAAAAATACCACCAGTTATCAGAACCATTTCTGCTTTATTTACATTTTCACAAGTCTCATAACGTTCACTCCAAGGGTGAGTTGTGCATATCTCTTTATAGAAACTTTCAGATGTTTCAAGGTTATGATTATAAGCTTTGACCCCACTATTTTTTAAAACTAAAAGCTGTTCAACCGTTGCTGTTCCATTACAACCAATAAGACGAAGTTCTGGGGCTACTTTAGTCACTGCCTTTGCAACATCACAAACAAATTTTAGAGTTTTATCGTTTAATCCTTTATCTGCTGTTACAAGACAAAAGCCCAATGCCCCATTATCTCGTGCTGTTATAGCTTCTTCAACAATAGACTCTATTGGCTTCTGTTTATAGCGTTCTATATCTGCTTTATAGCGCACACTTTGAGAGCAAAATTTACAATCCTCTTTACATGTACCACTGTTTATATTGCAGATTGAACATAGGAATATCTCTTTATTTTTCATCTGTATATATATCCTTGAAAATCAATATTTTTACTCTAAGTTGTATATATGAATTGTACTATATTGAACTTAATGAGAAAGTGTTTTTTAAACATACCGAGGTAAAATCTTAGTAAGATTAACCACATTACCAAATACTATAATAGCTGGTCTAGGAGCATCTTTCGCAACATCTGCTAACTCTTTTAAAGTTGTTATAACCTCTGTTTGGTTTTTTCGTGAAGCATTTGAGATGATAGCTGTGGGCATATCTGCATCTACATTATGTGCTAATGCCTCTTTAACTATCTCCTCTGCACGTGATAACCCCATAAGAACGATAGTTGTATGGTTTTTCATATTGAGTAGTTCTATCCACTCTGTATTGAGTTTATCTCCTGCTAGATGTGCTGAAACTATGGAAAGATTTGTAGCATAGCCCCTTGCTGTTGGCGCTATACCAGCACTTAAAGGCCCCGCTAATGCTGAAGAGATACCAGGGATAACATCTACTCGTATACCCTCTGTAACAACTGCTTGAACCTCCTCAGCACCACGACCAAATATATAGGGGTCACCAGCTTTAAGCCTTGCAACCTCTAACCCTTTTGAAGCATACTCCACTAGAAGTTGGTTTATCTGCTCCTGTTTTACACTATGATGCCCCTTCTCTTTACCTACAAAAATCTGTTGTGTAGTCGCTGGTATAACATCTATAATCTCTTGACTAATAAGATGGTCGACAAATACAACATCAGCATTTAAGATAGCTTTATATGCTTTAAGGGTTAGTAGGTCAACATCACCCGTTCCACACCCGACTAAAGTTACATTTCCAAGAAGTTTAAGTGTCTCTTTTTTTGCACTCTCTTTGTCTATCTTTCCACTACTACGTTGGTGTTGCAGTTTTTGTGTTAAACCTTTGAGATTGTGAGGTAAAACTCTTGCTATTTTATCTCTTACACTTTGAGCTAAAGTGGGACTAGCTCCTGAAGAGGAGATAGCGATCTTCAGAGAATCATACTCCAATAAAGCAGAGAAAAAGAAGTCACAAACTTCTGGAACATCGACACAATTATATAAAAAGTTAGTTGTTTGTTTGTAAGTTAGAAGTTCTTGCATAAGCTTTTTTGAACCAGTTGCATCTACTATGATTTGATACTCTTTTATATCTATTATCTTAAAAGATTTTATCTTTTTAGGTGCATCGATAGTATCAAATTTATCTAAAAATTGAGTAGATATTATCTCAAAATCTATACTGTTCTTTTTTAAAACTTCTGCTTTTTGAAAAGCTACTTCACCCCCACCAATAAGTAAGATTTTCATATCTTTTAAAACAATAGGAAATGTTTTATATGCCATAGTTTTTACTCTGTTGCATTTAAAGCAAGTGTTGCCATCTTGTGCATAAACCCTAAAATATCTTTCTTCTCTTCAATAGCCTTTTGAAGTTCATCTAAAAAATACTTTTTTGTTCTATCATCTGCAATATTAAAAACATAAAAAACCCATTCACTATTTAACTCTATCTTCTCACCATCTTTTGATGTATCAAACATCGTATAAATATTAAGTGTAGTATCTTTAAGGAGTCTAAAAATCTCTTTATAAAAATCTGGAATATTATAGTTTATGAGAGATGCCAACTCCTCTTTTGGTATGACAGCATCTACATCTTCTAAACCTTTTTTACCAAATATAAGAGCATCACCAACTATAAGTTGTTCTCCTAAAAAAAAAGCCTCTTTTTCATTTGATATCGCATCACTATCACTATAAATAGTATGTTTATCAAGTGATGTTATCTCATCTATTAAGATAGAACTAAAAAAAGTGTAAACTGTATTTGCTTGCATCTCTAGTTCTATCTCTTGTAACTCTTGTGTTTGAGGATTAATTGTATATGCTTTCATCTAAAAATTCTCCAATAATATTATATCTACATAACTATCTTTAGGTTTATTTGACTCTTGTGCATCTGTTATCATCAAAGCACTATTGTTAAGCATATTTGTAAGGATAGCTGAACTACCAACTTTTTTACCCTTAAAATCTACCAAATATTGACCATCTTCTATGGTTACATTACACGTTGTAAACTCAGTAAAACGGCTTCTTTTTTTGAAATCTTCTGTAAGTTTTGCTTTGATAGTTTTATAATAGTTCTCTTTTGCTAACATCTTAGAGATAAGAGGTAACACATATAAAAGAGCTGTGACAGTTGAAGAGTAAGCAAATCCGGGTAGCGCTAAGATAAACTTATCATCTTTTTGAGCCACCATAATATGACGCCCCGGTTTAATAGCCACACCCTTAAATATAACTTTCGCTCCTAAAGCTGGAACTATATCTTTAACAAAGTCATAATCCCCAACACTTACACCACCTGTACTTACTAAAATATCAGATGAAGAGAGAGCATTTTCAAACTGTTGCATTATAGAACTTTTCTCATCGCCTACTGTACCAAGTTGTATTACATCTGCTCCAGCTGATTGAAAGAGTGCTGAGAGTGTATAATTGTTTGAGCTTCGTATCTGTGCAGGGTTTGTACTATTTTCACCTAAATCTAATATCTCACTACCCGTTGCGATAACAGCTACACGAGGTTTGACAACTACACTTACCATAACAGTATTGAGTCCTGCCATCACACCTATCTCAGCAAAGCCTATCTTTGTACCTTTTTGTATCAAAATATCTTGAGCTTTATACCCTTCGCCAATAGGACGTACAGAGGAGTTTAAAGATACTTTTTCATTAATGATAATTGTATCACCATCTACTGTAACATTCTCTATCTGAATAAGAGTATCAGCACCCTCAGGCATCTTAGAACCTGTAAAAGTTTTGATACACTCTCCACTCTGTAGAACTCTCTGCTCATCATTTCCAGCAGGATTAACTCCTAAAATAGTGATACTTTGTAAATCTAAATCAGAATATTTTACAGCATACCCATCCATAGAAGCAGTCGAAAATTGAGGGTCGTTATAGACTGCTACTATATCTTTGGCTAAAACTCTTCCTAGAGAGCTACTTAATGGTAGTTTTTCTATTTTATTAGAGTTTACTGTAAGTGTCTTTAGTAGTTCTATACTTTTTTTATAATCTAATAGACTCATTTTTTGTACCTTTATTTTTATTTAATTTATTTTTTTCCATTTCTGCTATTTCAATAATCTCATTCTTCACAAACAGCAAATTTTTATAAATAGTTTTAAAATCTTCAATTTTTGTACTATCAAAGTTTATACTTACAAAATATTGATAACTATCTTTGCCTAGTTTTTCTAAAATAACGAAATTCCATATAGCACCAACAATATATGCTCCTTTGATAGTTTTCCAATTATTCAGTTCAATAGCTGAAATAAGTTCGGCTAAAAGTTGTGGTTCAGGGTCTGAATACTCTTTTGATTTTTTAAACTCTTGAATAAAAAAATAGGGTTTTTCAATCGTTGTTAAACCAGTAGAAAGAATAAAATCGGTTGTTCCATTGAGAATAAATTTTTCTGTTTTATAAGTTAAATTATATTCATAAAAGTCTCGAAAATTGTACTTTAAAGATTTAAAATCAATAGAACTAAATATAGGAGATAAAAAGTGTATCTTTAAATCTTCCTCATTATAACTACTCATCAATTTTATATTTTTTTGTATTAAAGTTTTTAGAAAAAGTTCAATACCCTCATCTAATTTGATACTGTTCTCAAACCAATTATCAAAAATAGTATCATCTAAGAAGTTCTTTTTAATTGTGAAAAGTAGTTTTAACTCTTTTTCTCTAATCTTACTAAAAGAGTAGCTTGGAATACCCTCACTATTTTTTCCTTCTAGTTTATTTAATCTTCTTCTTAACTCTTCATTTTCACTTAATAATTTTAATTCTATCTCTTCAGACATTTTAATCCCCTCATTTTATATTTTCATACCTATCTCAAATAAAAATTCAGGTGCAAAATCTGCTCCACTTTCCCAAACTAATGTTTTATGAACTCTAAATTTTTTAAACTCATCAACCTCTTTCAAAGATTGAAAAAATGGATGTTTTTTCGACTGAATATAATTTTGTAAATCAACTACTTTTTCTAATCCATCATTAAATGAAAGTTTTATTTTAAAATCGTTTATGTAATCGGCTTTTGTGATGTTTAATATCATGATTACTCCTTAATATTTCAACTCTCTTTTCCCAAAATCCCACTCCCCTTAATAGCCGTAGAACGCTCAAGTGCATAAACTCTCTTCCCATCTTTTAAATCATATTTCCAAATAGGAGCAGATGCTTTAAAATCTTCTACAAACTCATCTATAAGCTTCAATGCTACACGACGCTTAGGAGAAAAAACTGCTGAGATGTAAGAGGACTCGTGTAGTAAAACATCTCCCCTAGAGTGTGCCATTTTTATAATAGCCCCTCTCTCTTGTGCTTTTTTCTGCCAAGCCTCAAACCAAGAGTTTAAGATAGGTTCATATATATCAAAACTTAACCCATCTATGCCATCTTCACTCCGAACAGTTCCAACAAACGGGATATAAGCTCCATAGTTACTTTTTGCCTCTTGTGCATACCACTCTGTTAAAATCTCATTTACAGGTAAAGCACCATCATATAAAGAGAGCATCACTCAACCACCACAAACGGGAGGAAGTAAAGAGATTTTATCTCCATCTTTTAATGAGTGTTCTAATGAGGCAACTAATGTATCATTTATTGCCACAGCACAGTTTTGTAACCATTCACTCATAGCTTTATCTTCTTGTAAAACAGTTGCTAACTGACTTAAATTTGAAATCTCTAACTCTAAAGGCTCTTTCTGTATAGGACCTAAAAATTCTACTTTTACCAAAGGATTCTCCTTGAAATTATTGTGGGGATTATAACTCTATTGTACTTATTTTAACTCTATCATCTCAGTAGCACGACCTTGAACAATATGAATATCTTTCTCTTCTAATTTATGAAGTGTTTCCATATCCATAACTCCCGATGCTATTAATGAGATACCTATCGTATCTGTAATCAATCGTAATGCAGATATACTCTGATGTGTTTGTGTAAGAAAATAACTACTTTCAGCTTTAATGTAAACAGGTCTTAAATCTTGTAAATAGTGATAATCTGCACTCTCACCAATAAACTCATATATTCCTATATCTATTTTGTATTTTTCAAAAAGTGCTTTATATGCTTTAATTGTTTTTGAGTTTTGACGCATCAACTTATCTGGTATCTCTAATATTAGTTTTAATGGTAATTGAGTACCGTACCTATTTAAAAGAGTATGTAATTCATCATAAGTATTTTGAGATACTAAATATTCATAAGAGAGTCTTAATGAACAGACAGAACCTTGCAATGTCATATCTGGCGTTTGAAACATCTTATGAATAACATTACTATAAATAGCATTACTCAATCCAGCACGATTTGCTGCTGCCATAAATTGCCCATAATAATAGGTTTTATCATCTAACTTTAAAACTAAACTTAGAACATTATGTGCACTTTTTTTTCTTTTAGCATCAACCGCTTTCCAAGAAACAAAATTAAAACTGTTAGTTTGTAATGCTTTGTTTATAATAGCATTCCATGCTATCTTACCCATCACTTCAACACTATCTTCAGCTACATCAAGATGAATATGATTGAGTGTAAATTTTGCTTTAGAAAGAGCATTGTCAGATGATGAAAGAAGTTGTCCTATACTTAAAGTATGTTGGTACTCATATAATCCTAAAGATAAAAATGTTACCTCACTATCTAATCCAGCTTTTTCTATAAGTTCATTTGTAGAGTTCTGAATTCCATGTGCCAACTCTAAACCATCTTCGTTGTTACAATCAGGTAATAAAATGGCAAACTCAGTTCCATTCATTCGTGCACTTATAGAGTTTGGATAATTACTTGAATATGCTTTAAATATATTTGCTATATCTAAAAAAAGTTTATCGACCTCTTTATGCCCTACTCTTTCATTTGCTTCAACTACTCCACTTAGTGATAACATAATATTTATACCACCTTTTGAGGAAGCATCTATCTTTAAAAATTCTGGGAGTTTATCTATGAGGTATTTTCTATTATTGAGTTGAGTTGCACTATCGCTATATTCTAACTCTTTTTGACGTTTTAACTCCTCATTCCCTTTTTCAAACATAGCTTTCATCTTTGAAACCATATTATTTATACCTAATACAACATCTTTAAACTCTTCTGTATAGGGAATATCTGTTTGAATAATAAACTCATTATGTGTTACCGCTTCTGCTTGGCGTTGTACTTCTTTTAGGGGTTTTAGAATTGTAGAGAGTATAAGATATAAAAAGATAAAACCTAAAACAACTAAAACACAAAAAGAGATAAGAAGATTTTTAAAAATAGTGTAAAGTTGTGTGTAAGCATAAGAGACATCACTCTGTACATGAAGTATTCCTATCTGACTCCATCCAGCAGATACATTCGCAGAGGCAATAGGAGCTTCTATATGCACAAAATCTAAAAACCATAAAGGAACATTTGCCTGTTTACTCTCTACCTTTCTATCATAGAGTATATTTTCATCAACTACTGTATACTCTTCCGCATCTTCAAGTCTTATTTCAGAATAGTTACCACTATCAAAATTAGCATTTATCATAGTAGACATTATAGATATATCTCCATGTGCTGTTCCAAGAGAGAGGCTTAGGGACGTTGCTGTATTTTTCGCATCCTCATAAAGTCTCTCCTGTACGGCATTGTTTGCACTATTAAAGTTTAATACTAAAACAGTTGTTAATATTATGATTAAAAATATTGATAACATCACCGCTATCTGTTTAAAAAGTGTCATAATCTTCTCCTTATTTCTATTAAATTATATCTTGTTGTTCTTCATATTTCTTTGTAACTCATCCCATTTTTTATGAGTTTTTTTCTTCTTTCTCTTTTTTTTGTAAAGAGTATCACCATTAAAATTGTAGATAGGAATTAAATCTTTTCTTTTACTTGCAGGAAATATTCTACGATTATTATTATCTAAAATAAGAGGTTCTGAATGGGCTGTTCTAAAATAGGTTAAAACCATATGAGATGCTTTAAACTTTGTTGATTTTACATAGGTAAAAAAGAGTTTTTTTGGATTAATACCTAAGTATTTTAATGCAAAATATTTACTAATCACATAATCTTCACAATCACCCATATCTTTTCCTAAGAACTCCCAAGGGGTAGCCCAATAATCTTTACGGTGATAGATTTTCATATCTGATTTATATCGTACATCATTGAAAAATTGATTGACAGCTCTTAGCTTTGAACGTTCATCTGATTTTTTTTCAGCATCCAACATCTTTTGGAGATAAAAAAATCGTTTCTTTGCAAACATATCATATTTTACCCCTATTCTATTTATAAGTTTTTTACTTACATAGGGTGTGGCAAAAGATAGATTAAACAAAAAAGATACAATAAGAGCTATCTTCAAAAACTTCATCTATTCACATCTTTGGTAGTAACTAACTCTCCTCTTTTGAGTCTTACTATATTTCCACGGAATTTACGAATATAAAAAGCTTTCTCCTCAAAAGAGATATTTGATTGTAAATTTACTTTTTTTAACTCTTTTTCAAAGTAACGAATTAAAAAAATCATAAGTTCAGCTCTAATATCATCCTCATTTGTAAGTGCTTTGATAGTATCATCAACTGTTATTGCCATCAGTTGAGGAACATCTTTTTCTCCTTGAAGTGCTAAAATCAACTCTTGAGAATGAAACTGTAAAAGAGATGGGTCTAAAACATCTAAAATTTGGTCACTAAATTGTGGATACTCCAATACTGTTTTAACTAAAGAGAGTTCCCACATATCTTTATGTGTATCTCTTTGCATACTATTTTGCTGATTGTTTTGAGGGTTAGTAACTCTCACTAATGATGGACTTACACCTAAACGAGATGCTAAATAAGGTTTATAGGATTCTTGTAAAAATGATGAAAGAGTTTTAAGGTAAGCTGTTGCTTCATTCATCCCCGCCTCTTTTGCTTTTGGGTCTTTTAGATTATAGAGAGAGAGTATCTCGCTTAAAACAAACTCTATAAATGGCTGAGTATTTCTAAACATATTTGACAACTCTTCGCCTGCACCATTTTTTACCATATCAGCAGGGTCTAATCCATCATTAAATATAACAACACCCCCATCAAAACCTGAAGCACTTAAAAGTTTTGAAGCTTTTAATGCTGCTGTACGTCCAGCCTTATCTCCATCATAAGCCATTAAAACTTTTGGTTCACCCTTACGAAGAAGAGGAATATGCTCTGGAGTTAAAGCTGTTCCCAATGTTGCAACTGCATTGGTAAAACCAGCTTGATGAAGCATTATTACATCTAAATAGCCCTCAGTTATAATTATCTCTTTGCGTTTATATATATCTTGTCTGGCATGATGGTAAGCATATAAAAGACGTGATTTATTGAAATAGGGAGTTTCAGGAGAGTTTACATATTTTGCTTGATGCCCAGTGATAGTTCTTCCACCAAATCCTACGATGCTTCCATTTGTAGCATGAATAGGGAACATAATCCGTTCTATAAAACGAGCATAGGTATTTTTTCTCTCATCATTATAACCAAGAACCCCCATCTCTATCGCTTCTGGAATATTAAGCATCTGAGATTTAATATAATTTACCGTAGTATTGGAATCAGGTGCATATCCTATTCCAAACTTTTCAATACTACTTTCATAGATACCACGCTCTTTTATATAACTCAAGGCAGTTTGATTTGATAAAAATAGGTTTTGATACCAACTATTTACAACTTCCATCAACTTTGATTTTGGTTTGTTATAGTTGTTAGTTGTATAAGAGAGCGAAAAATTATAGCTATCTGCAAGTTTTTCTAATGCTTCGGGATAATTAAGTTTTTCATACTCCATAACAAATCTAACACTATCCCCACCAGCTCCACAACCAAAACAGTGATATATCTGTTTAGAGGGGCTAACAACAAAAGAGGGAGATTTTTCGTCGTGAAAAGGACAAGGTGCTTTAAAATTTGTTCCAGCTTTTTTAAGTTCTATATAGGAACCAACAACATCAACAACATCAAGTCGTGCCTTTAAGGCTTCTATGGAGTCTTGGGTAATCATAGGGAGAATTATACTTGAATTGTGTTAAATAAATACTACTCTTTACCGATTTACTAGCTAATAAATACTATAATTAAAAGATTATTTGTTACAAAGGATTTATAATGGGTATTAGTTCATTAGGTGTTGGTTCGAGTATTTTAACTCAAGATGTTGTTGACCAGTTAAGAGAGGTTGATGAAAAAGCACATTTAGAACCGATAACTTTAAATATAGCAAATGAAAATGATAAAAAAGACGCCTTAGATGTTATAGATGCTTCTATGAATAATCTTAAAGACAGCATCAATGAGATGAAAAGTCACAGTATCTTTATAGAACGTTCAACAGAAGTTACAGGAACTGCCGTAAGTGTTGTTGCATTGGTAAATACAGATGTGCAAGATTTTACATTAACAGTAGATAAATTGGCCACAAAACAGATTCAAGAATCGGGAATATTTTCATCGGAAGATGCTTTAATTGCTAATAAAGGTGAAGTTACTGAGGAGGAAGATGAAGAGGGCAATACTCATGAAGTTGAAACACCAAGTAGCTTAACAGTAAGTATTAGTGGAACAGATTTTGAGATAGCCTATGACTCAACAACAACATTAAAAGATTTGAAAAAATCTATAAATAATGTTGCTGGTGAAAAGTTTGATGTTACTATTGCACAGATAAATGATGGTGAGTTTACTCTTTTTTTAAGTTCAGTAGAAACAGGTAAAAATCAAGAGATTACTATCACAGATAATAGTGGAAATTTAAAAGATGACAAACTTACATCTTTAACAGAACTTCAAGCAGGTGCTAACTCCGAATTTACTTTTAATGGTAAAGCTGTTGAGAGAACAACTAACAATGTAAAAGACCTTATCTCAGGGTTAAGTATAACACTTCAAGAAACAGGGACATCTGTTGTAAGTGTTACTCAAAATCGTGAAGAGATTATGAATCGTGTGGATAGTTTTGTATCTAAATATAACTCAACAATGAATGAGTTAAATAAGGTCACAAAATCAAGTGTAGATAGTTCTGAAAAAGGTATTTTCTCTGCTGAAAGTACCATCAAAAATATGAAAAAAACAATCGCTAATCTTTTTAATAATATAGATAAAAGTGCTGGTTCTCTCATGGATTTTGGTTTTGATATAGATAAAGATGGTTTTTTAACTCTTGATAAAACTGTTTTTGAAACAAATTTAGATGAGAACTCTAAAAATCTTGAAGTATTTTTAGCGGGGGGAACATTTACAAAAAGTGATGAGAGTACCCTTGAACTTAAAGGTGCTTTTGTTGAGATGTCTACTATTATTGAATCATATACTAGACTCGGAAGAACACTCGATACATTTCAAGACTCTATATCTGTAAAGATTAAAGCTTATGAAGATGAAAAAGTATCTGCAACGGAGAGTTTAGATAGTAAATATTCTATAATGAAAAAAAGATTTATAGCCTATGATGCTATGATTAGTAAATTCAACTCAACATCTTCTATGTTTAAACAGATGATAGATGCTCAAAATGCAGCATCAAATAACTAATATAAAATAAGGAATATAAGATAATGTATAACAATAACGCTCACAATATTTATGCTCAAAATAACTTAGAGGTTGAATCTCCTGCTAAACTTATAGAGATGCTCTATGAAGGTATTTTACGTTTTAATGCTCAAGCAAAAAAAGCTATTCACGATGATGATATTGAAAAGAGAGTTTACTGGACAAATCGTTCTATTGCCATTATTACAGAACTTATTTCAACATTAGATATGAAAGAGGGGCAAATTTCTCAATATTTAGAGGGTTTATATAACTACCAAATAGAACTTTTAACAGAGGCAAACTCTTACCATAGTGATGAAGAGTTAGATGAGTGTAGTAATGTATTTAAAACTCTTTTAGAGGTCTGGAAAGAGAAGAATGATTTGGATTAAACAGTTAAAAATAGCTATTGCTGAAAAAGATATGGATAAGTTTGATAAATTGATGGATAATACTCCAGAGTTTACAAATAATGAAGATATTATCCAAGCTCTTTTTTTATTAAGAGATGCAACTACACTTGTGAGTGAACTAAAAAATGAAACAGCTTTATCGATGCAAAAGATGAAGAAGCATATCGATTTTTTAAAATCAACAGGAATACCTGTTTCTCAGAAATTAGATATTAGGTTGTGATTAGGGAATAGAGCTTAAAAAAGTTCTTTTCTATTGTGAACAAATTTAACATGAAAATAAACTATAAAAAAGAGTCTCAATGATACAACTAACAAACATCACAAAAAACTTTGCTTCACAAGAGCTTTTCAATAACTTAAACTTAAAACTTAACTCTGGAAATCGTACAGGATTGGTTGGGCGAAATGGAAGTGGAAAATCTACACTTTTTAAGCTTATACTAGGTGAAGAAACTCCTGATAGTGGGGAGATTATAATCCCTAAAAATTATAAGATAGGGACACTCAAACAGCATCTTACCTTTAGTGAAAAAACTCTTCGTGAGGAGTCTGCTTTAGCACTTGAAGAGGAGATGAAATATGATGTATATAGAGTAGAAAAAATCCTTTTTGGTCTTGGATTTACTCAAGAAGATTTGGAAAAAGACCCTCTCTCATTTTCGGGAGGGTATCAGATACGGATAAACCTTGCTAAACTTTTAGTAACTGAACCAAATCTTTTACTTCTTGATGAACCTACTAACTACCTTGATATTGTTTCTCTTAGATGGTTAAAAAACTTTTTAAGAGCTTTTGAGGGAGAGCTTATTCTCATCACTCACAACCGTGATTTTATGGATAGTGTTTGTACTCATACAATGGGATTAGTTCGTAAAAATATAGAGATAGTGCAAGGAGATACAGAGAAGTTTTATACACAACTTGCATCAAATGATGAACTCTATGCAAAACAGAAGATAGCACAAGATAAGAAGGTAAAAGAGTTAGAGGAGTTCATCGCTAAAAATAAAGCGAGAGCTTCTACTGCTTCGTTAGCACAATCGAAAGTAAAACAGTTAGAGAAGATGGATAGACTTGAAGATTTGGCACTTGAGAACTCTTTAGAGTTTAACTTTAATTTTAAAGAGACACCCTCTAAAATAATGCTTGAAGTGGAGGATTTGGCTTTTGGTTATACAGAGGAGAATATCCTTTTTAAAGATATAAGTTTTCATATCAAAAAAGGGGAGTGTTTAGGGATTATAGGGAAAAATGGTAAGGGTAAATCAACACTTTTAAACACTCTATCAGGAGAACTCAAACAGTTAAATGGGGAGATAAACTCTCACTCCTCTATCTCTTTTGCGCATTTTGGTCAAACAAATATAGCAAGACTTCATCCAACTGCAACAGTAACAGAGGAGATACACTCAGCTAACACAAAACTCTCAACACAGACTATAAGAGCTATTGCAGGTTCTATGATGTTTAGTGGAGAGAGTGCAGATAAAAAAATCTCTCTCCTTTCAGGGGGAGAAAAATCTCGTGTGATGTTGGGAAAAATCTTAGCAAGAGATGTTAATCTTCTCTTTTTAGATGAACCTACCAACCATTTAGATATAGATAGTATAGAGGCACTTACACAAGCGATACAGAGATTTGAGGGTGCGACTATCATCGTAACTCACTCTGAAGAGTTACTTCGTCGTGTGTGTGATAGACTTATTATCTTTGCTAAAGATGGAGCAGAGTATTTTGATGGTGGTTATGACCTTTTCTTAGAGAAGATAGGTTGGGAGGAAGAGGAGAGTGAAGAGAAAGTAAAAGTCACTCCAAAATCTAATACAAAAGAGAATAAAAAACTTAAAGCTGAACTGGTAAGAGAGAGAAATAAAATCAGTTCACCATTCAAGAAGAAGATAGAGAAACTAGAACATAAGATAATGCAACTTGAAGAGAGTTTAGAGGTACATCATCAAGAGCTTATAGAGGCTTCAAACAGTGGAGATAGTGCTACCTTAATGGAGTTATCTAAAACTGTTTCAGATGAGGAGAAAGAGGTTGAGGCAAAGTTTGAAGAGTTTGAAGAGTTGTCGATGGAGTTGGATGAGATAAATGAGGGGTATGAGGCTAGGATAGAAAAATTATCCTAGTAAAAAATAAAGAGAGGTTCCAATTATTGAAAGTGGAAATACCAACTTTAGTAATTTATGTCTAAAAGATGAATCTCGAAGAGATAACCACGATAAGTGTTTGAAGTTTTCATATATAGGATATTTTTCATAAAATATATAACTACTAATATCACATCTTTTTAAAAGTGCTAAAAGAAAAATAATAAAAATTGATACAAAAAAAAGATTTATATACCAAGATTGTTCAAAAATTATATTTAATTTACTTATAAAAGTTGTCGCACTTAAAGTATCTGGAGCTATCTTTGCATGTATATTCAATAAAAAAAGGGCTAAGGAAATAGCTAATGCACTAATAGTTAAAAACATCGTTTTACTATTATCTAAATATTTAAAACGATTATCTTTTTTAGTAACACTAGATTTCAAAGATACTAACACATTATCCATAGTTTTAATTTTTAAAGAAGATGAATTGTCTTTGTCAATCTCATCTTTATTTAATTCATAAAATGTATTCACATAGCTGATATACCCTTTTACTTCCTCTATCGAATTAATAGCTTTTAAATGACCTATGCAAAAAGAGATAGATTTTATATCTCTTTCTACATTTTTTATATGTTTAGCAAATGAATCAATTATATTTTTTACTAAAAACTTATCTCGTTGTACTTGTAAAATATAATCTATTTTTTGATGATGGTGGTTATCTCCGTGCAGACTATATTTAATTATCATATAGGCTATTTGAGCAAATGTATCAAATAAAGTATCATTACACTCTTTAGGTAGTTCAAGATTTTTATCTATTATTGTATATTTTGCATCAAAAATTTTGGTTTTACCATTATATTCAACATTAAATTCAAACTCAATTTGAAAACTTTCTTCATAACTTAAAATAACAATGCCTTCAAAATAAGTATCATTATTATTTATAGTAATTACACCTACTGGTTTTTCTTCAGATTCTGTTGTAAATGTTAAGTATGAAGGTAAAGAGTCAATAATAAATTTTAAATCTAAATCATAAAATCTCTTACTATTTGTCTTTTTTGAATATTTTGATGTGGAGGTAAAGTTCTTTTTAATTTGACTATGTGTTACAAAATCATAATTTAATACACCAAGGTTTGTTGGAACCCAACAATACCAAGTTTCATCTATTAATTTTTGGCATTGTTAAATTAAGAGAGTTTTATCTATAATAACACAAAAAAGATAGAGGAA
>CAYOKX010000009.1:0-32160 GCA_964404655.1 uncultured Sulfurimonas sp.
GATATTGTTAGTGGTGGTTCTGTTTTTTAGATTTGATGGGGCTGAGTAGTTACTTTTAGAGAGCTTTGTCATCTCTATTTTCCCAAATGAACTTATTGCAAAATTGATGTATATATCTTTTAATTTTTCCATCTCTTAGTTTACTATTTTTCTCACTTTTTGTACATTCTTATAACTTCTTTATCGTAATGTCAGACCCTAAAACAAACTCAAAAAGAAAAAATGAAAAGTTTAGTAGCATTAAAAGCTTCCATTTTAGACCAAGCTTTTAAGGGAGAGTTATAGATAAAAAAGTTTCTCAATAAGTGAAATAGTCTCTTTATCTATTCTCTGAGGCTTTCCATCAAAATCTATATAAGCTAAAGTTATCTCCAAATCAAAAATCTTTTTATCATTTTTAAAAATGGTTTGTTGGAGTATAAAAGAGGCTGATTTCATCTTGAGAAGAGAAGATTTTATATCTAATATATCTCCTAATTTAGCACTAGCCATATAGTTAGCAATCACTTTTCTAGCCACAAAATGACCATTCTTTAGAACAGGTGTTATCTCTTTTTCAAAAAAAACTTCACTTCTTGCTCTTTCACAAAAGTTTAAATAGTTGGAGTGGTAAACCACTCCTCCTAGGTCTGTATCTTCGTAGTAGACTCGTATTTGCATACTAGAAACTCAATCCATCTTCATAGACAAATCTATCCAATTCGCTTGATGAATTAAAGCACCACTACTTATAGCATCTACCCCACTTTTAGCATACCCCTCAATAGTATCAAGAGATATATTCCCACTCGCTTCAAGTAAAATATGAGGAAATTTAGCATCTCTATATGCTACTACCTCAGCTATCTCTTTTGGTGTCATATTGTCACACATCACTATATCACACTTTGCATCCATCGCTTTTTTAGCTATCTCAAAAGTTTCAGCCTCTATCTCTATCTTAGCAGTAAATGGTATCTGCTTTCTTGCTTTTACTATATACTTTTTTAAGTTCTCTATCGTTTTGAGATGTGTATCTTTTATCATCAAAGAGTCATCTAAACCCATTCTATGATTTACTGCTCCACCCGTTCGTGTTGCATACTTCTCAAACACTCTTAAAAGAGGTCTTGTTTTTCTAGTGTCTAAAAGTTTTACCTCATAAGGAGCTATAATATCTACATATTTTCTTGTTAATGTTGCGATAGAACTAGCATGATGAAGTATATTTAAAAGTGTTCTCTCTATCTTTAAAAGAGTATGAGAATCACCTTTAACAATAGCTAAAATATCACCCTTAACAAACTCCTCTCCATCATGTTTTCCCCAAATAATCTCAAATTTTTCCAAAGAGGCCAAAACATCTATATATTTCTCACCAGCTAAAACACCATCACTTTTAGCAATAATATCTGCCTTAGCATGAACACTTGGTTCAACAAGTGCATACAAATCCCCACGACCAACATCTTCAGCAAGAGTATCTTTTATAAATTTTTCTATCATAATGCTAACATTCTCTCTAAGGCTATTTTTGCCCATTTTTGTGTTTTTTCATCTACAAAAATCTCATTTATAGGGTTACCCTCATCTATCGCTTTCAATGTTAAATAAACATCCTCTAAAGTTGTTTCATTCATCGTCGGACACTCTGGCTTTGTAGAAGATAATACATAAGTATTTTTAGGACGTAAACGATTTACCATATTGAACTCTGTTCCTACGGCTACTTTTTGCTCCTCGGGAAGAGATTGTATATATTTTATTAGTTGAGATGTTGAACCTACAAAATCACTTGCATCACAAATAGCAGGGTCACACTCTGGATGAACAGCTATTATAATATCAGGATATTTTTTTCTAAAAAACTCTATATCTTCTACACTAAAAAGTTGATGTACAGAACAGAAACCATCAAAACAGATAATATCTGACTCAGTTAAATCTGTTCCATCTCCAATAACACAAGATTTTAATCCCATCTCATTAGCTATATTTTGTCCTAAACATCTATCTGGAACAAAAAGAATTTTTTTACCCTCTTTGAGTGCTGTTGTGATGATAGTTTTAGCATTTGAACTCGTACACACTAGCCCACCCATCTCACCAACTTTTGCTTTTACATCTGCATCTGAGTTTATATATGTGATAGGTAAAATATTTTCACTCTCTATACCACTCTCATTTAAAGCTTTGACTGCACTATCAAATCCTAAACCATCTATCATACTAGCCATCGCACAAGATGCTATCTTTGGCATAACTACTCGTTTATCTGGACTAAGAACTTTTACACTCTGCCCCATAAAACCAACACCACAAAAGAGAACAAACTCTGCATCATCATCTCTTGTTTTTATAGCTAACTCTAAAGAATCTCCAGTAATGTCACCTATCTCAAAAACCTCATCTCTTTGATAAAAATGTGCTACAACTGTTACACTAAGTTTCTCTTTTAACGCACCTATTTTTTTTGTTAATTCCTCATTTGTGTATTGCAACAAATCTCCTTTTTTTAGTAATTTTATAATTATATCAAACTCTCATCTACATAAACTATCTTTTAATCATCAAAAAATATCTCTTCATCTTCTAAAAAAATATTTTCATCATCATCTGTCTCATCAATAATAATCAGTTTTTCAACCTCTTCTATTTTTTTCACCTCTTTATTCTCTTTCACTATCTTTTTAAGAACAACCGTCTCCTCTTTTTTCTTTTTCTCTTCTACTATTATTTTTTTAGGTTTTACTTCTTTCTTTTCTACCTCTTCTACTTTTTGCTCAACGATACCAATCTCCTCAGTATCATCCATATTTTCAATATAAAGTTCTTGCTGTTGAATAGTGTTTCTTAAATCTTTAATAAGTAACTCCAACTCTGCTATCTTTTTAATATAAACTTGATTATCTACACTCTTTTTCTTAAATCTATTGGCATAAGATATTTTAATAATTGTATCTTTATATCTTTTTTTCAATCGTAGATACTCATTTATCACTCTATCTTTATCTTTATAACATCCACATCTAATAGAGATACTATCTTTAAAATTCATTTTTAAACACGATTTTGGGAAAGTTTGAGAGGTAAGATAATTTATATTTTGTTTTGTTTTCTCTTTATTAAATATCTCCACAGAATAACATTGTGTTTTAATATCTATCTTTGGTTGAACTTTTTTTTCTCTCTTTGTTGGAGTCTTTAGAGGCTGTGTTAAACTTTTGTTAGATTTTTTATCAAAACGATATTTGTATGTACTCATTATATAAGCTTCTGTATATTCATCATAAAGAGTAACAAGCTTTTTCTTTGCATCTTGTTTCTTATCGTAACATCCACATCTTACTGTTTGATTATGACCTATTTTCATAACCTTACAACCATCAGCATAATCTCTACTCATTAAATTTTCTCTATTTGTTGGAGTATCTTTTTCACTCAAAATTTGCACTGTATAACAAGTTTTTTGTGACTGTTCAGCCAAGAGTAATAAACTCAAACTTAATAAAAATAGTAATTTCATCTTTTTTTTTCCTTTTTCATAAAAATTTATACCAAGTATTATACCTAATTAATTTTCTTTTACCTCTCCTTAACCACAAAAAAGATATAATCGCCAAATTTTAATATCTATTTTTATAAAGGCTAACTATGAGAATTCGTAAACGCGCACTAACATTTGAAGATGTACTTTTAGTACCACAATATTCTGAAGTACTCCCTAAAGAGGTTTCATTAGAAACTAAATTAACTCGTAATATCTCTCTTAAAATTCCTATGGTTTCAGCTGCGATGGATACGGTAACTGAATATAGAGCTGCTATCGCTATGGCAAGATTAGGTGGTATCGGGATTATCCATAAAAATATGGATATAGCTACTCAATGTAAACAGATTAAAAAAGTAAAAAAATCTGAAAGTGGGATTATCATCGACCCTATCTTTGTTCATCCAGATGCTACTTTAGCAGATGCAGAAAAACTGATGAGTGAATATAAAATTTCAGGTGTTCCTGTTGTTGATGGTCATAACAAACTTTTAGGTATTTTAACAAATCGTGATATGCGTTTTGAAAAAGATATGAGAAAACTAGCACAAGAAGCTATGACTAAAATGCCTTTAATTACTGCAACAAAAGGTATTAGCCTTGATGAAGCTGGTGAGATTATGCACAAAAACAAGATAGAAAAACTTCCTATTATAGATGAAGAGGGTTTTTTAAAAGGTCTTGTGACTATTAAAGATATTAAAAAACGTATCGAATATCCAACATCAAACAAAGATGCGTTTGGTAGACTTGTAGTTGGTGCAGCTATCGGTGTTGGTCAGATTGACCGTGCAAAAGCACTTGTTGATGCTGGTGTTGATGTTTTAGTTCTTGATTCTGCTCATGGTCACTCTAAAGGTATTTTAGATACTGTTAAAAAGATTAAAGAGACTATGGAAGTAGATGTTATCGCTGGAAATATCGCAACGAAAGAGGCTGTTCTTTCACTTATTGAAGCTGGGGCAGATGCTGTTAAAGTTGGTATTGGACCAGGTTCTATCTGTACTACTCGTATCGTTGCTGGTGTTGGTGTTCCTCAAATCTCTGCTATCGATGAGTGTGCTGAAGCTGCGAGACCTCATGGTGTTCCTGTTATCGCTGATGGTGGTATCAAATACTCTGGTGAAATTGCAAAAGCTCTTGCTGCTGGTGCATCTTGTGTTATGGCTGGTTCACTTTTAGCTGGAACTGAAGAATCTCCAGGTGAAACTATAATGTTCCAAGGACGTCAATATAAATCATACCGTGGTATGGGTAGTATTGGTGCGATGCAAAAAGGTTCAACAGATAGATATTTCCAAGAGGGAACAGCTGCTGATAAACTTGTTCCAGAGGGTATAGAGGGTCGTGTTCCATTTAGAGGAAGCATCGCAGGTATAGTACACCAAATGATGGGTGGTTTACGTTCATCTATGGGTTACTGTGGAAGTGAAGATGTAGAGATGTTTTGGGATAAAGCTGAATTTGTAGAGATTACAAGTGCAGGTCTTAAAGAATCACACGTTCATGATGTTATCATCACTCAAGAAGCTCCAAATTATCACGTATAATTTCTTTTTTTAACTCTCATATATATCCCCTTTTTGGGGATTATACTTCTCATATATACAAATACTTTCTTTACATCTTTATAAAATATCATCTAGGAATAAAAAATGAGTACAAAAATAGACCAATCTAACCAAGAGATTCGTTATGCAGGATTTTGGATACGCTCTTTAGCATCTTTACTAGATACACTGTTTTTAGCATTACCTATCGCTATTGTTATCTATTTTATTAGTGATGGAAACTGGTTTGATTTTACTCAATACCAACAAAATATCAACTATGCTATGAATGGTTATGCAGATAAAGCTCTTGCCTCCCAACCGCAAACATCTTTAAAATGGGAACTCCTTTTTGAACTCTCTATTTTATTAGTTACTATTATTTTTTGGAAAAAATTTAAAGGAATAACACCAGGAAAAAGATTGGTTCATATAAAAATAGTAGATGCAAACACATTTGAAGATATAGATAATAAACAAGCTGTTACTCGTTCTATTGGTTATATAGTCTCAACACTACCATTCTTATTTGGTTTTTTTATAGTTCTCTTTCGAAAAGACAAACGGGCTTTACATGACTTGTTAGCTCAAACAGCTGTTATTTATGATGAAAAGTTAGATATTTAAAGCATCTTTTAGTTAAAATAATTTTTATGAAAATATTAAAAATTCTCTTTATTCTATCATTTTTATCTAATGCTTTATTAGCTGGTTCAAAATTTTGTATTCAAGTAACAGCTGCACATAACTTTACACCAAATAATATGAAACCTGCTGTTGCTCGGATTTTAAATCATTATGATAAAGCAAGAATAGATAAAAGAACAGGTGGACTTGTTTTACGAGTTGGAAACTATGACAAATACTCCTATGCACTCAAAGATTTAAAAGATATTCAAAAAATGTATAGTGATGCTTATATTCGTCGATGTAACTATATTGTATCAGAGATAATCTATCCTAAAACAGACTATAAAATATCCACTCAAACTACTAAACCTAGAAGTCTAAAATCACAAATTATTCAAAAAAAAGTACCTAAAATATCTAATAAAGATGAAACATCTCCAACAATAAAAAAAAGAGTAAAAAAAAGAAGACTTGTGATTGTTAATGGTCAAGTTCAGCTTATAGATGAATCAACTACAAGAGATAGCAAACCAAAAAGAATTTTAACAATTAAAAAAGTTCCTAAATATAATGAAACTCCATTTTTAGAAAAACAAAATAAACCTTCAATCCCTCAAGAAAGTTTTATCTATAATAAAAACAATAAATATAATAATAGCTTTTATAAAGATTGTAAAAGATGTTATGCCACAGTGGAAACAGAGTCCAACTCCAAAAAAGTTCCAAAACAGCAAAAAAGAGAGAAAATAATCTATCCTAAACAGCAAAAAACTTTAATAGAAGTAGAGACTCCAAAACAAGATGATTGGTTAAATAATATACTTGATGATAAAGAAAAAACTCAAGAGATAAAAAAAGAAAAAATTCACTATACCTATATTGAAGAAAAATCCTCTTCAGACTCTAAAGAAAAGAAAGATATCTATTATAATCAAAAAATCAAAGAGAAAAAAAGAGATAATATAGAAAAGATAATCACTATTGAAGAGGTTATAGCTGAACCAGAAGTAGATATAACTATCGATGATGAAAATATTTATACAGATAATGAACCTTTAATAGATGAAGATATATTTTCAAATGACACGGCAACACAACATACAATAAAAAAGCAACCAAAATATAGAGAAGTAAAAAAAGAGCAAGAGAGTAGTTTTTTTGATATATTTACAAAAGATAAAATAGATACTGAAGAAGAGGATGAATATGATAATATTGATGTAGATGTCAATATGGATGATATAGAAGAAGATTACTCTATTGAAGATATAGAATCGATACAAGAGGTAAAGAAAAAAGAACAAAAGCAAGAGAGTGGATTTTTTGATTTCCTTAAAAAACCTCAAGCTAAAACAGAAAAGTACTCTACTCCTAAAGAGAGTAAAAAAGAGGAAAACTATGCTGATATAGAGATAAATAGTGATGATATTGAAGATTATTCCCTTTTAGATACAGAACCTGAAGAAAAAAGAAAAAATGAAACACAAGAGAAAAGTGGATTTTTTGATTTTCTTAAAAAACCTGTAAAACAACAATCTGTACAAAAAGAGCAACAATATCAAACTCCAAAATATGATGATTATGAACCAAAAAATAATAAAAGCTCAAAATATGACTTAATGGATGAATATGAGAGTGATGAATATACTCAAAAACCTATCAAAAAAGTAAAAAAAGCTATAAATGAATATAAAGATGAATATCAGAACCAATATATGTTTCAAAATAGTGAAGAACAAAAACAAGATAATCAACAAGCATACTTTAATCAATCTGTAATGGATGAGATAGAAACAGAGAAAACAACTGAGGAACTTTATAAAAATCAATATATGTTTGAAAACTCTAAAGAAGAAACCTTACAAGAGAATGAGCCTCAAGAGACGATGAAAAGATATGTGGAGATTATAAAAGAGCCTCAAAGAGTAGAAAAACCGATAAAACAATATGTAGAGATAGTAAAAAATCCTATGCAAAAAATAGAAAAAGCTAGTGATACTCAAGAGGATATATCCTATAAAAATCAATATATGTATCAACATCAGAATACTCCAACTGAAAAAGATAATCAATATTTTAATGATGATAAAGAGGATGAAAACCCATATAAAAATCAATATATGTTTCAAAATAGTAATGATGATGGAGGAATGGAACAACCTTTCTTTGTAAAAGAGAAAAAAGATGACTCCTCAAATTACCAATACCAACACTCAAACCATAAAAGAGAAGAACCTGAAATAGACGATGACTATTAGCTATCAATGGTTTATCAATATAGCTATCGCTATAATGTTATATATTTTAATAACTTCTCACTATCTTATAGAGACTCAGCTTATTTTAGCATATGGAACTATTTTCTTTCTCTATTTTGTACTAAAATTAGAAAAAATTCCTGAGCAGTTATCCCTTTTTATAAAACTCTTAGCTTCTGTTCTTGTTCTTCGTTATCTCTATTGGCGTATTACAAGTTCTATTGTTTATGATGGTTTTTTTGACTTTATAGGGGCTTTACTCCTTCTTCTTGCTGAGATGATAGCTATCGGTATCTATCTTTTAGGGGTGTTTACCTCTATGAGTATTTTACATCGAAAACCTATCGACCTTTTAGAGTATGATATATCGGAATATCCTACCGTAGATGTTCTCATTCCTACTTATAATGAACCATTTGAGATGATAGAAAAAACTATCTTAGCCTCATTAGCATTTGATTATCCAAGTGATAGATTTAATGTTTTTTTATGCGATGATGGAGGAACAGACCAAAAATGTTACGATAACAACCCTCAAAAAGCAAAAGAAGCAAGAGAGAGAAGAAAATATCTTATAGAGTTTTGTGACAGAGCTGGAGTAACCTATCTTACACGCGAGAAAAATGAACATGCAAAAGCTGGTAATCTTAATTCAGCCCTCCAATATATAGACTCCGACCTCATCCTCATCCTAGATACAGACCATATCCCTGCCCCTCAATTTTTACAAAAAACTGTTGGCTGGTTTAACAAAGATGAGAAGATGTTTTTAGTGCAAACACCTCATGCTTTTTATAATGCTGACCCCATAGAGCGAAATCTAAAAATATTTGGAACTTCTATTAGTGAAAACGATATGTTTTATCGTCATATTTTACTCGGTCACGATTTTTGGGAGAGTGCCTTTTTTTGTGGTTCAGCTGCTGTTTTACGACGTAAATATATAGATGAAGTGGGAGGAATAGCTGGTGATACTATAACAGAAGATGCAGAAACTGCCATAAAACTTCATAATAGAGGCTATAAAAGTGCTTATATAGATGAACCTATGGTACGTGGTCTTCAAGCTGAAGATTTTGCTTCTCTAGTATTACAACGTATACGATGGACACAAGGAATGGTACAACTTTTCCTTCTTAAAAATCCTTTTATGTCAAAAAACCTACGCTGGTATCAGATGCTTAGTTATGCTAGTGCAAGTTTTTTTTGGTTTTTTGCTATCTCAAGAGTTATCTTTTTCTTAGCTCCACTTATGTATATGTTTTTTGGTCTTAAAATATATAGTGCCAATGATATAGAGATGATAGCTTATGTAATACCCCATATAATTATGGCAATAATGATGTCATACTTTATGTACTCTAATGTACGTAACCCTTTTTTCTCAGAGATATATGAAACTGCCCTCTCCTTCTTTACACTGCCTGCAATTATTCAAGCTATATGGAATCCATACAATCCAACATTTAAGGTAACACCAAAGGGTACAGATATAACACAAACCTATGTAAGTGAATATGCTATCCCCTTTATTATTATGCTTATGTTAGTTGGTTTAGGGTTTATTGTCGGAGCCATTAAGATATATCTTAACCCTCAAGAGCTTACTATCGTTTTAATGACCTCTTTTTGGAACTTTATAAATTTTTTATTACTTGTTACAGCTATTGGTGTTACGAGTGAAAAGGGAGATATTCGTAAATCTATTCGTGTACTTCTAAACAAAGATTGTTCCATTATTCTAAATAATAGAAGATATATTGCTAAAGTTTTAGATATTAGTGAAGATGGTATCAGCATTGAGCCATTAAATCCAGAAAACAAAGAGATTTTACTGGAAAATAGAGATGATATTTTCATAGAGATACACGACCTCAACGGTAAACTTTTTCAGCTACCATCCACATTTTTACGCTCTTTTAAATGGGGAGAAGTACTTATATTTGAGTTTAAAGATATGAGATACAATCTTACTCTTCGCCAAAAACTGATTTTACTTATCTATGGAAACTCAACTGTTTGGAATGAGTTTGAAAAAGAGCAAAAAAATATGAATCCATTCCAAAGCTTTTACCTTATAATCAAACAAAGTTTCAAAAATGCCCTCTTTAAAGAAGCATTTAAAGTTACTTTTAGATATTTTTTTAATAAAATATTCTCCAAAACTAGAACAAATTAAAGGAAAACAATGAGATTATTGTTACTATTTATATTTACTACCACTTTTTTATTTGCTATAAAAATAGAAAAGCCTCAAACAATTAAAATAAAAGAACTCAAAGATGGAACTTTGCTAGTAAAAATAGCACTCAACTATGAAAATCCAATAGAGATGTCTCGACGAATACGGGGAGTTGATGGAATGTATAATGTAGCATTACCAATTCCAGGAAGTTGGAAAGTTTTATCTGCTAAAGGTTATCTCAGTTATAGTCCCTCTATACTACTCCAAAAAGAGCATTCTGCTGGTGTTATAAACTTTAATAATATGAATGTAAAACAGTTTAAACTTTTTAAATATAAAGAGACTGGTGTTAAATTTTCTATCAATCCAAACTATATAAAAGAGTATAATCAGCTTCGTATAGAGATGATTCAACACTATACAGATAAATGTGAAGATGGTGCAAGTTCTCAACTTTGGACAGATATAAATCTTGTTAAAAGTTATATTGAATTTCATGTGGAAAAGATAGCTATTCCAGAAGAGATTCACTCTCTAACAACTCATATGCTTGATGGTAAACAGTATAAAATTGAACCTATAAATTATGTTATATCTAAAGATGCAACCGATGAAGAACTTCGTAATTATGCGCTTATAACAGGAGCAACCGCTAATAGTATTCAGTATCGTATGGCTCCCATATCTGTTTCAAATACTCTTAAAATTAAAGAACATAATGTAGTTATTTCAACAAAAGATAAGATAAAAGAGAAACTCATCCCTTTAAAATCTCATTTTTTATTTCAAAACAATCCCATCTACTCACTTCATTTTAATAATAAAGATTTTAAACCTCTTTTAAACAACAACATATCATTAAGCCACTCTAAAAGAGGTATCACTGTTCAAGAAAAAGATATATTTCATGGTAAAAGTCTATCTCTTAATGGAGGTAAAATAGTATTAGAGGAACTCTCTTTAAAAAATAGTGATGCAGTTACTATCTCTTTATGGATTAAACCGATACGTAAAAAACAAAATGCTACTATTTTTGGATTTGATGGCTATAAATTGGTTCTCAATAAAAGATATATAGGCTTTACAACTGATAATAAAAAGTTATATGGAGCTAAATTTAAATCTACAAATAGATGGCATCATATCATCGCAACCTTTCATCATAAAGATATAAAAAAGAATAGTATCTACATAAATGGAAAAAAGATAAAATTACGAAGAGTATCAGGACGAGCTATAAAAAAACTTCCATCTTTTAGCTCCTATGCAACATTAGGAGGTCAAAAAAATAGTAAAAAGTTTGCTTACTATGGTTCTATGGACCAGTTCTATCTTTTTGATAAAGCACTTAATAAAAAAACAATAGATAAAATTTATAAGTTAGCAAAACAAAATAGCAAAAAATCTTATAGTGAAGCACTCTTTATCTCTGAAAAGATTTTACATGATATTAATGTTCTTAGAAATCCTATCTCACCAAATAAAATAATTCTTTTAGTAGCTCCAAATGAAAGAGAGCAGATAGCTGAAGTTATCTATGGATTTTACAAAAAAGACCTCTCTCTCTATTTTAGACAGGGTTTAAATATAAATTCTGTGCAAATTCCTTCCAAAGCTGAGGCATATAGTGCAAAAGATTATATCCCTGTACAAACAGATATATCATTTAAAGAGTTAGGATATGACACTACTGTACTACGAGGTTGGTATCCACCCTCTATTAGTATAGATTTTAAGGTATATCCAGACCACTATTTCAACTCTAAAGATAGAATAGAAGCTCACCTCAATTATGTTTTTCCAACAACAGTAAATCCAGATTCTGTTTCAAATATATTTATAAATGGAAAATTTGCAAAACAGATAGATATTATGCAGGTTTCAAAAACTAATATTTTTTCAAAAGCTGGGGGGCTTTTAGATATAGGTGATACAAAAGAGTTACCTGTATATCTTTTAGATAAGGGTCATAATAAAATAAAATTTGAATTTTCTCTTGTACCAAATAAAAAAAATATATGCCGTATTCACAATACTCAAAATCTTCTTGTTATGATTATGGATAACTCCTATTTTTCATTACCATCCTCTACAAGATGGATAGAGATGCCATATATGGAGTATATTCCTAGTTCTGGATACCCCTACTCTATCTATCCAGACCTACAAGATACTCAGATTGTTTTAACAAATACAGATAGTGACACAATATCAGCATCTATGAACTTTATATTTTTTCTCTCTCAAGAGATTGGAGGTCATCCCTATTATCTTAATATCACAAAAAATATAGAGAATGCAAATAAAAATCGTCACTTAGTGTTTTTTGGTTCTATTCACGATACAAAGATGCAAGAGTTCAGTAAAGATTCTCCTATCTCCTTTGATGCACTTGATATAACAAAACCCTATCCATTTATAAAACAGTTTATCGATAAAAAAAGTATAGGTGATGATACTCGTCTTAAAAAATATAGATATATCTCAAAAATGAAAGAGACAAATCAACTTGATGAAAATATTTTAATACAGATGTTTCAATCTCCCTATAATGATGAAAAAACTGCACTTATGTTTGTAGGGGAAAAACCTGAATCTTTAAATAAAGGTGTTCAATCTGTTTTATCTTATAATAACCGTCACTATATTGAAGGTGATACACTTATATATAATCCAATTGTAGAGGATGGAACATCTTTTAATATAAATGATAAATATATATTAACAAATATGAATTTTATTGACAGAATAAGTTTACAGATAGGAATGAACCCTGTCTTATATATCTCTGTTTTAATACTATTTATATTTTTATTGGCATTACTTATCAGAAAGCTACTCCTTGAACTGAAAAGAAAAAATCATCCTTATGTTGAATAGGAAATTTTTATCTTTAATTTTCAAACTAAAACAGTAAAACTAAAGTGAAATTCATTTTAATTTTGATAGAATCTTTAGAATAAAAAAGGAGATATAAATGTTAAAAATTATTTTAATATCTCTATTATTAACTAATATTTATGCTTATCAACTAGAAAATAAATTGAAAGTTTTGATAATAGGCAAAGTTGCTAAATATATCTCTTGGCAAGAGAGTGATGAAGATATGTTTATTATCACTGTTTTAAGAGATAATGATGAAAATTTATTTGATGATATCTATCAAAATAAAAAAATTAAACATAAACCTGTCTCTATTCATTATATAGACGATATTACACAACTTCAAAAAACGGATATTTTATATCTTTCCCCTTCAAACTCTAAAAAATTACCTCAAATTTTAGAACAGTTGAAAAATAAAAATATTTTTACTATCAGTGATATTCGTGGATTTGCCGAAAAAGGTGGAATGATGCAGATATATTTTGCATCACAAAGAGTAAAACTAAAGATTAACTTAGAAAATACTCAGCAAGAAAACTTTAAAATAAAATCATCTCTTTTAAGAATTTCAGATGTACTCAGAGGAAACTCAACAAATGAATAAACTATTAAATACTATTACACTATCTACATTTTTACTACTGTCTCACTCTCTTCAAGCAGATGATGATATATTTGATGAATCTTTAGAAGACTTACTCTCTATGGAAACGGAGCTTAAAGCAGATATTGGTTCACGTAATGGTGCTAAAAATATTTTAGAATCTCGTTCTCCTATCGATGTTATCACATCTAAACAGATAAAAAGTTCGGGTCTTACCTCTCTTACTGATATTTTAAGATATTTTATTGCTGGGTTTAATGCACCTGAAACATCAGTTGCTGATGGGAGTGACCATATAAGAACCTTTACCCTTCGAGGTATGGCTCCTGACCAAGTTTTAGTATTAATTAATGGAAAAAGAGTTCATACATCCTCTTTACTCCATGTAAATGGAACAATAGGTCGAGGTTCAAGTAATGTTGACATTGATACCATTATTCCCATCTCTATCCAAAAAATAGAGATACTACGTGATGGTGCAGCAGCACAATATGGTTCAGATGCTATTGCTGGTGTTATAAATATCATATTAAAAGGTGCAAACCATAAAAATAGTTTTTCTATTCATCATGGAAGAAGATTAGAAAATGATGGAAAAAGTTTGATAACTGATAGTTTTTTAACTTTTCCTCTCCGCTATGACGGATTTTTTAATATCTCTCTCCAAGCAAAATCTCAAGAACAAACAAATCGTGCAGGGATTGATAAAAGATTGGAACACCCTTATGTAACAACCCATGCAGGTATTCCAGACTCTAAAAATCTATTAGCGACACTTAATACAGAGATAGCACAATTTGATAATATACTTCTATACTCTAGTGCTATTATAAATTATAGAGATTCTGAAGCAAGTGCTTTTTTTAGACCATCTGACCACAATGAAAAAACAACTCTTCTCTATCCTAATGGTTTTTTACCTCTTTTAAATGCTAAAATTATCGATACCTCTTTAACTGTCGGTATAAATGGAGAACTTTCAAACGAAATATTTTGGGATTTAAGTAATGTATATGGATATAATCGCATAAAATATTATATTAACAATAGTATGAACTACTCATTAGGAGCATTATCACCAACATCTTTTTATAATGGTTCTCTCTCTTTTTCTCAAAATACAACTAATCTTGACCTCAAAAAAGATTTTTATCAACTTAAAATTGCAGGTGGTTTAGAGTATCGATATGAATCATATAAAATAGATGCAGGAGATAAATCATCTTATATAGATGGAGGCGCACAAGGTTTTCCAGGATATAGTGAAGAGAGTGATATAGATAAAGATAGATACAGTTATGCTTTATATCTTGACACGACATATCTATTTCAAGAAGGTCTCTCTTTAGAGGGTGCGATACGCTATGAAAACTATAGTGATTTTGGTTCTACTACAAATCTTAAACTAGCCTCTGATTATAGAGTTGTAGAAAATGTTCTACTAAGAGCATCTCTTAGTACAGGTTTTCGAGCACCCTCTCTTGCCCAATCAAACTACTCAAATATAGCAACTTTTGGTGGAGTAAGAAGTGGGACTTTTCAGCCATATGCCCCTATATCTCAAGAGTTAGGTGCTAAAGCATTAAAAGCTGAAACATCAAAGCACTTAACAGTAGGAACTATATATAAAGTAACTAATAGTACTACTATAACAATAGATTATTTTTTAACAGATGTTAATGATAAGATTATTCTTTCAGACCCACAAACTTTAACTCAAGAGCAACAACATAAATATAAAGTTGAAAAAATCAGCTGTTTTACTAATGCGATAGATACAAGAACCTATGGTATAGATATTAAGCTCAATAAAAAAATTATATTTCAAAACAGTAGCTCTTTAGATCTAACACTTTGGTATAACTATAATAAAAATAGAGTCTTAAAGAATATAACAAAAGAGAACTCTTTTGAGCAGATAGATAGAGTTGAAAATGGACAACCAAAACATAACATCAAACTTTTATCAAGATATGAGAGAAATAAACTAACATATCAACTCAATTTGAATGCTTTTAGTAACTATGCACAAGTGATAAATAATGAAAAATATTGGTTTGAAAAACAGCTAATAACTGATTTAGATATATCATATAAAATAACGAATGATATTTCAATAGCGATAGGTGGTAATAATATTTTTGATTCTATGCCAAATAGATGGGATGGATTATCTAGTAAATATTATGGTTATGACACGATTAAACCCTATTCACGATATTCACCCTTTGGATATAGTGGTGCATACTATTATATCAATATCTCAATGGAGTTTTAATAATGAAAAAAAATACACCTTTTCGTTCTATCAATGTTAAACTGTTCTTTGCAATAGCTATTAGTGCCATCGTTATTATTCTTCCCGCCTTCTCTTTTATACTTTATAATGTTTACACTACAAAAGAGTTAGATACAATAAAAGCTTTAGAGCTTTCAACAAAAATAATGAGTAGAAACTTAGCTGCTAGTGTTGATTTTAAACTTATCGATGATTCAAAAGATATATTGAATACTCTACATCTCAATAAAAATATAGAGGGTGCATTGATATATTCAGATGAAAAAACTATCTTTAGCTCATACTATACAGAAAATTTAGATGAAAAATATCTTCTCTCTATAATGAAGAAAATTATCACTCAAGAAAATTTTAAAAATGATATTATACAAGATACTCAAAACCATATAGTTATTTGTAAAAAGATTCAATTTGATGAGAGTGATTACAGTGAACTTGGTTCATTATGTATTATTTCAAATAAAAAAGAGTTAATAAAAGCTCAACAAAATATATTTTATTTAAGTATAGCTATTTTACTTCTATCTCTTATTTCTATATTTATCGTCACTAAATATATTAAAAAGATGTTTATCCTCCCTATATTTGAGGTAAAATCAGCGATGCAGAGTGTTACACTCAATCATAATTATGATATTCATATAACAACAAAAGATAATGATGAGTTTAGAATTCTCTTTGATGGGTTTAACAGTATGCTTCAAACCATAACTAAACAGGATAAAGAGCTGAAAGAGTATACAGATAAACTTGAAGAATCAATAGATGAAAAAACAAAAGATTTAAAAGAGATTATTCAACAATTTGATGAAAATATTATTGCCAGTAAAACAGATTTAAAGGGTAGAATAACTTATGCTAGTAAAGCTTTTTGTGATACTTGCCAATATACTCCAGAGGAACTTCTCGGAAAACCTCATAATATTGTAAGACATCCAGATGTACCAAAAGAAGCATTTAAAAATTTATGGGAAACAATAAAAGCTGGGAATACTTGGAAAGGTGAAGTAAAAAATCTTAAAAAAGATGGTGGATTTTATTGGGTAAATGCCACTATATTTCCAGAGTTTGACAAAGATGGAAATATCAAATGTTATAGTGCAATCAGACACGATATAACTGCACAAAAAGAGGTTGAAGACCTCACTAAAAATCTTGAACTAAAAATTAAAGAGAGAACAAATGCTCTTGAAATTGAAAAATATAAAGTAGAAGAGATGCACAAACATACTAGAGATTCGATAGAATATGCCTCTCTCATTCAAGGTGCATTAATCCCAGATAACAACTCATTTAGAAAATATTTTCAAGATTATTTTGCTATTTGGCACCCAAAAGATACGGTTGGAGGAGATATATATCTCTTTGAAGGATTACGCTCAGAAGATGAATGTTTACTAATGGTTATAGATTGTACTGGTCATGGTGTTCCTGGTGCTTTTGTAACAATGCTTGTAAAAGCTATTGAAAGACAGATAGTTTCACAAATTAAAATGGGTAATGAAGTAGTAAGTCCAGCTAAAATTCTTAGTATTTTCAATGGTAGTATGAAACATCTTCTTAAACAAGAAAATAAAGATAGTATCTCTAATGCTGGATTTGATGGTGGAATTATCTATTATAATAAAAAAGATAAAATATTAAAATTTGCAGGAGCTGAAACACCTCTTTTTTATATCAAAGATGAAAAACTTACTATGATTAAAGGAAATAGATACTCTGTTGGCTATAAAAAATGTGATAGAAATTATCAATATAAAGAGCATATTATAGAAGTAGAGGAAGGTATGCAGTTTTATCTTTCCACAGATGGTTACTTAGACCAAAATGGAGGGGAAAAAGGTTTTCCTTTTGGTAAGAAAAAGGTTCAATCTATCATCAATGAGTATCATCAAGAGACAATGGCAGACCAACAGGAGATATTTTTATATACACTTGCTCAATATCAAGATGATTATGAGACAAATGATGACATTACATTTATTGGATTAAAAATATAAGCCTTAGTAAAACTTAAATTGTTTGCAGTAACTTTAAAGCTTGTTTTACTAAAGTTGCTGTTTCCTCTCCATCACAAGATGTCAGAGCTTTTGATATTTTATCTTTTTTAAATCCTAAAGATTCTAATGCTTCTGTTGCTTCACTAAATGACCTATTTTTAGGAGATGTAGATACTAATAAATCTGCATCAAAACCATTTAACTCAACAATAATACGCCCTGCACTCTTTGGACCAATACCTGGAACTTTCTTTATTCCATTTATATTTTTTTCATTAATAATTAAACCAAACTGTGTTGGTGTATATGTTGAACATATTGCCATTGCAACTTTAGGGCCTACTCCACTTATTTTTATAAGTCTTTGAAACAATTTTTTTTCACTCAGTTCCATAAATCCATAAAGAAGTTGTGCATCTTCCCGTATTATCTGTACTGTTTGTAGTTTTACACTCTTTTTCTCTAATGCAGAAAAAGTTTGTAATGAGATAAAAACCTCATAAATAATACCGTTTACATCTATATGTATATAAGAGGGTTCTTTATATTCTATTATCCCTTGTAAACCGACTATCATTCCTCTTCCATCACTTTTACTTGATAGTTTCCATCAATATCTTTTTCTAAACCAAATACTTTATCATAAGAACCATCTTCAGGATAATAAACTATATCTATCGCAGGGTCAACTAACTTGAACTTTAACTCATTATGACCAACCCATCTGCTTCTATTAATAATTCTAGCTCGTAAAATATCATCTTGAAAAGAACCTCTATTTGAAGTTAAATAAGAATACTCTTTATTTTTTTCTGCTTGCTCTTTTTTCAAAACCTCAAGATGTTGTTGTGTTTTTTGAAACTGTTTATATTTCTTAACAAAACTATCAGGCATCTTGATTTTATTCTTTTTATAATGTAATAATCTTTTTTTAATCTCATTAAAAGAGTTTTTTCCATCTTCTATTAGTTTAGTATATCTTTTAACCTCTTCTGTTATATCACGAACTTCTCGTTCTAAATCTTTTATCTCATCATCATTTTCAACCAACCCTTTACGTGCTGATTTTTTTAATAGAGGATCTATCGTAAAGAAGTTTTCACTTCCTTGCATTTTTTTTATTTCTATTAATCGTGAAGATGTTGCTCTAACATGAGAACCACAAAGATCTATACTTATCTTATTTGCTCGAATAGTTCCACCTATCGCTTGGACTACTTCAACATTATTACAATCGATATTTCCATGTTCAAGTCTTGTTATATGAACTTTCTTTCCATAGGCATTTCCACGATGAATATTTATATTTAGTTTATCTGCTCGTACAGTTGATGTTTTATGAGTCTGTCCAGCAATATTGGCTTTAAGTGCAAAAACTTTTGCATTAGGCCCAACATTTCCTTCTATATTTATCTCGCTTACTTCAACAACCATTCCTGTACCAATAGCATCTTTCTCAACATCTTCCTCTTTAACACTTACAGATACATCTGAATCTAAACCTGTGGAGATAGAACCTGTTGTTTTAAAACTAATCTCTGTTAAATCAACATCATTTCTTATCGAATATTTATTATCTTCAAAAGCAATATAACCATTAGTAACAGCGATATATTGAATATTATCAAATGTCTCTATCTCTTTAATAGTTTCATCAACTTTAAATGTTGGCTGATATTGGATTACAGGCTCTTTAGGTCTAATAAATATACCTCTACAACTTCTTCCTGCTTTTCCTAACTTCCCTTTTCTATATTCTATAAGAAGTTCATCTTTTTTTACATTTTTTATAAATCCACGAGAGGAGTAATCAACTTTCTGATGCTCATCAACAACAATATCTTTTTTATTTTCAAAATGAAGAATTAAAGCATCATTAACTGTTAATTTTGGTTCATAACTTTCTGCAATAAGAAGTGTCTCTTTTCGTTGATAAACGGCATGTTTAGCAACTCTTACAAATGCAGAAACTTTAGAAACAACATCTCCTATCATCTCATCAAATACATTTATCAAAATACCTGAACGAATTTTACGTTTGTTAATAAGTAAGAGAAGTTCTCTCTCAAAATCGGGAGTGTAATCTACCTCTGAACCAGCAGAGATAGTTAAATAAACTTTACATTTAGTAGCATTTGCACCAACTGCTAATTTAAATTTTTTATAAGGGTCTTCTTCTATTTTCTTTAAGAATATTTCAACTTCATGTTCCTGTTTTATCTCAAAACTAGGATTTAAAAGAGCTGTTGCATCATCCATCTCATAAAGGTCTTGCTGAGACATCTCTGTCCAATCCATATCAGGAGTGTTATTATCAACCAATCTTGTATATGTTTTTGTTTCTAAAAGATTAAAATCTAAATCTTCTACTTTTACTCTATGAGAATGTGCTATCTGAAGTAATTCCCGTGCTACATTTTGTGTCTTACAAACTGTGGGTCTTACTTTCTGAACAGAATCTTTATCTTTTTCATTTGAACCAAATAGTGCCATGTCTATTCCCTGAAATTTAAATTATGTGATTTTAACTTAATTGTTGTTAAATCCATGTAAAACTTCTTCTACTTTTGAGCTTCTTTAAGTGAATCTGCAATCAAAAATGCTAACTCTAATGCTTGGTCAGCATTTAAACGAGGATCACAATGTGTATGATAGCGAGAACTCAAATCTTGCTCCGTTACAGTAAATGAACCACCTATACACTCAGTAACATTTTTACCTGTCATCTCTAAGTGAACACCACCAGCATAAGTACCCTCTGCTTTATGAACTTGAAAGAACTCTTTCATCTCACTTAAAATAGAATCAACAGGACGTGTTTTATAGTTGTTAGAAGATTTAATAGTATTTCCATGCATAGGGTCACATGACCAAACTATATTTAATCCCTCTTTTTCAACAGCACGAATCAATGCAGGAAGACCATCTCCAACCTTACCTGCACCCATTCTTACAATCACATTTAGACGACCTGCTTCATTTTTAGGATTTAATGTTGTTGCTAAATTTATCAAATCTTCTGGACTCATAGATGGACCAGCTTTAATACCAATAGGATTATTAACACCCTTTAAATATTCAACATGAGCACCATCTAATTGACGAGTTCTATCTCCAATCCATAACATATGAGCAGAAGTATCATACCATTCATCAGTAATAGAATCTTTTCTTGTAAAAGCCTCTTCATAAGGAAGTAAAAGAGCCTCGTGAGATGTATAAAAATCTGTTTCTCTTAATGTTCTATATGTTTTTGATGTTACTCCACATGCTTCCATAAACTTTAGAGATTTACCTATCTCATCTGCTAATGCTTCATATTTTTCTGAAACATCACTTTGATGTGCAAAATCTTTATTCCATTTATGTACTTGATGCAAATCAGCTAATCCACCAGATGCAAAAGCACGAAGTAAATTTTGAGTAGCTGATGCTTGATTATATGCTTGAATCATACGCTCTGGATTTGGTACACGAGCATCTTTTGTAAACTCTATACCATTAATAATATCTCCACGATATGAATCAAGAGTAATCCCATCTAAAGTTTCATTGTTTGAAGAACGTGGTTTTGCAAATTGACCAGCCATACGACCAACTTTAACGACAGGAACACCTCCTGCATAAGTCATAACAACTGCCATCTGCATCAATGCTTTAAATGTATCTCTAATATTATCAGCATGAAACTCACTAAAACTTTCAGCACAATCTCCACCCTGAAGTAAAAAAGCTTTTCCATTAGCAACATTAGCTAATTGACTTTTTAAAGAACGTGCTTCACCCGCAAACACTAAAGGTGGATAGTTTTTTAATTCAGATAAAACTCTATTTAGGTTATCTTGGTTTGGGTATGTTGGTTGTTGTAAAATCGGCTTCTCTCTCCAACTTGATGGACTCCAAATGCTCATAATCAAAACCTTATATAATATTTTTTTTGGAATGTTATCAGAAAAGAGATAAAAACACTCTGATTAAAAGTTTTTTTATGCTTTTATTAAGTATAATTCTAAAACACTTATTGTTTGGAGATGCTTATGGAAGATGACAATATAGAATCTGTTACTGAAAATAGTGATGAATTGGTATCTGAAGAGAAATATAAGAAAGTTACTACTAAAAGTTTACTCTCCTATGAGAGTACAAATGAAACTTTTAAAGAACTTACATCAGAACATCAGAAGATTATTGAAGAGTGTCAAGCAGAAGTTGTAGATATTGAGACAACGGCTAAACGTTCGAACGATATTCATAAACTTATGAATGAAGAGATACTTAAAGCAAATAAAATTATTTCTGACCTCTCCCAACAAGTTAAAGTTTTAGTAAAATCATCAAATGTTGATGAATTAACTAAAGTGCTTAATCGACGTGCATTATTATCCTACTTAGATAAAATCTGTTCTATTCATATCAAATATGAACTTCATTTTTTAATTTTTAGTATCAATGATTTTCAAAAAATAAATGATGAGCATGGGCATCTTGCTGGAGATAGAATATTAATTTATGTAGCAAATATTTTAAAAAAAGTTTTTAGAGAGAGTGATAAACTTTTTAGATATGGTGGTGAAGATTTTGTTATTATTCTTAATAGAATAAATGAGGCAAAATGTAATCTCATTGTGAACCGTCTTTTAGAAACAATTAAAAATACTAAACTTATTTATAAAGGTAAAAATATTAAACTAACAGTGAGTATCGGTATAACAAAATATAATCAAGAAGATACACATAGTTCTCTTATGGCAAGAGCAGATAAAGCATTACATAAAGCAAAATGTGATGGTAAAAATACAATATATTCGGAGATATAAAATAGATGGAACTCAATTATTTTGATATAGTAGTAGGATTAATAATCCTTTTCCTTGGTTTAAAAGGTGTAATTAACGGTTTTTTCAAAGAGGTATTTGGCCTTATAGGTATAATTGGTGGTATTTTTATAGCCTCAAGATATGGTGATATTGTTGGACAACAATTGAGTGATAATATCTTTAAATTTGAGAGTACTGGTGCAATTAATTTTAGTGGTTTTTTAGCAACTTTGATTCTGTTTTGGATATTGATGATTGTTATTGGTAGTATCTTTAAAAAATTAAGTCATATTAGTGGATTGGGTCCTATCGATAAACTTTTTGGTTTTGTATTAGGTTCTAGTAAATTTTTTCTTATTACCGCAGTAATTGCTCATGCAACTTATAATATTCAAGCATTAAAAACTTCTATTCAACCTTTAGTAGAAAATAGTATTTTATTTCCCGTATTAACAACAACAGGTGCTTTCATTATGAAAATGGACCCTATTGAGATGGGTAATGATATTAATATCTCTATTAATAAACAAGTTGACAATGTACAAAATAAATTAGAAAAAAATATAAATGAATCAACTCAAAAAATGATTGAAGATATTAAAAAAGATATAATTAGTGACGAGCATTAATATGTCAAAAGTAACAACAGATTTTAATAATAGAACTATCGATTATGACCAACTGCTCCTTGATTTTAAAGGAATTTTAAAAAATAATAATTTAAAATTTACAAAGCAGAGAGAGATGATTTTAGAGACTCTTTATAATTTAGATGAACATTTAACACCTGAAAAATTGCATAATATTTTACAAAAAAATCATTCTAATCTTAAAATTGGAATAGCTACTGTATATAGAACATTATCTCTTTTAGAAGATGCTCAAATAGTTACTTCATTATCTTTTGGTGCTCAAGGTAAAAAATATGAACTTGGTGCTAAAAAACATCATGACCATCTTATATGTACTTTATGTGGAACAATCACAGAATTTGTAGATGATGAGATTGAAGCGAGACAACATCTTATTACAGAAAAACTAGGCTTTAAAATGAGTGACCACTCTATGCAGATATATGGTATCTGTAAAAAGTGTCAAAATTAAACTATAAAAAGGAAAAACTATTGGCTTTTGAAAATAAATTTATTCAACAAAGAATCGAAAAAGCGGAAACATTACGAAAAGAGGGAATTAACCCATATTCAAATGACTCTAAAAGAAATGCAACTATTGAGAAGTTTTTAAATGTAAACTCAGATATAGAACACAAAGAAGATAAACGTGATGAAAAACGTCATTATACTGTAAGTGGTCGTATTAAACTTTTAAGAATAATGGGAAAAGCTAGTTTTGTAAAAATTGAAGATGAAAGTGGTATGCTTCAAATTTATGTGGCAAGAGATAACTTAGCAGAGGGATTTTACAACAATATATTTAAAAAGAATATTGAAGTTGGTGATATTATTGAAGTTGCTGGGTATCCATTTGTTACAGGTAAAGGAGAACTTTCACTTCATGCAGATGATCTAAAACTTCTTACAAAAGCTATCGCTCCACTACCAGAAAAATTTCATGGTGTTACAGATAAAGAGATTAGATATAGAAAGCGCTATCTTGACCTTATTATGAATAGAGAAGTTCGTAAAACTTTTCAAATTCGTTCAAAAGTTATCTCTTTAACAAGAAGATTTTTTGAAGATAAAGGATTTTTAGAAGTTGAAACACCTATGATGCACCCTATCGCAGGTGGAGCTAATGCTAAACCTTTTGTAACACATCATAATGCTCTTGGTATAGATAGATATTTGAGAATTGCACCTGAACTTTACCTAAAACGTTTAATTGTTGGTGGATTTGAAGCAGTATTTGAGATAAATCGTAACTTTAGAAATGAGGGGATGGATGCTACTCACAACCCTGAATTTACATCTATTGAGTTTTACTGGGCATATAAAACTTATAAAGATTTAATAGAGATTACTAAAGAGTATTTTAAATACCTTTTTGAACATCTAAATCTTCCAACTTACCTCCCTTATGCAGATATGGAGATAAACTTTGATAACTTTAGAGAGATTCCTCTTGTTGAATCACTTACAACTATTGGTGGTGTTCCAGCTGAATCTTGTAATGATATAGACTCTATCATCGCTTATCTAAAATCTAAAAATATCACTGTAAAACCAGGTATGAATTTAGGACAACTGCAAGGTGAACTTTTTGATGAGTTTGTTGAAGAAAAACTTATTGACCCTACTTTTATTACTGAATATCCAGTAGAAATATCCCCTCTTGCACGTAGAAGTGATGAAAATCCTGCTATCACTGAACGCTTTGAGCTTTTTATAGCTGGTCGCGAAATAGCAAATGCTTTTAGTGAGTTAAATGATCCAATAGACCAATATGAAAGATTTAAAGGTCAAGTAGATGCAAAACATGCAGGTGATGATGAAGCACATGAGATGGATGAAGATTTCATCGATGCACTTAGTTATGGTATGGCACCAACTGCTGGTCAAGGTATAGGAATAGATAGACTTGTTATGCTTTTAACAAATGAACACTCTATACGAGATGTATTACTATTTCCAGCGATGAAACCTATTCATCATGAAGAAAAAAATCACGAAGAGTAAAAACTACAAAATATTTTCACGGCTTTCATATTATTTATAAGCCGTGAAAACTATAACCCCAATTTATAAATCTTTTTTCTATCACTAGAACCAGCAATATTTAACTGCTTCCTATATTTAGCAATTGTACGTCTTGCTATTGTAAGTTTAAATTTTTTATTTATAATAACTAAAAGTTTTGTATCACTCAATGGTTTAAAATGGTTCTCCTCTTTTATCAATTTGATAATAAAGTTTTTAATAGTATCACTAGATAAATTTTCTTCTAGTGCAGTTGTAAAAAAATCTTTCATTGCAAAAATACCTCTATCACAAGCAAGATATTTATTAGCTATTGCTCGAGAAATTGTAGAGGAGTTATGTCCAAATTCGTCTGCTAATGTTTGAAATTTTAAAGGCATTATCTTTCCACCCATAAAAAATTCATATTGATATTCAATAATCATTAAAGCAATTTTATATATTGTATTTCGACGCATATCAAGAGAATCTATTAAACTTTTTGCTTCTTTAAATTTAGCTTTTAAATATGTATGTTCTAATTTATACATCTTATCAATTTTTATAATAGGGTAATATTCATTATTTAATTTTATCTCTATCTCATTATTTTCATTAAAATTTATAAAAATATCAACTATAACACTCTGTTCATCCTCTTGATATTTTATAGAAGGGGGATTTGTAAATTTAGAGATAATTTTCATCACCTCTTTAAATCTATCTTCTTTTACATAATTATAGATATTATCTATATCTTTAATCACTTGAATAGCCAAGGAATAAAGTTCCTCATCTAACTCTAAATTATCCAATTGAAATAAAAAAGATTCTGAAAGATTTTTAGAAGCGATACCCATAGGTTCAAGAAAGACAAAACGTTTTCGTACTTTTTCGAATTCATCATATTTTAAAGAGTTATCCAAACAATATTTTTGAGTATCTCCATCATAGTAACCATCGGCATCTAAGTTTTCTATAATAAAAAATGCTATATTTTTTGAGATAGGTGTTGGAAAAAGTGAATTATCTATCTGTGTACAGAGAGAATCATATAAACTCTCTTTTTGAATAAGAGGAATATCATCACTAAGGTTTATAAACTTATCTCTTTTTTTCTCTCTCACCTCAAAACCAGAACTAACTTCAACAAGAGGATTATCCTCTACCAATGGTAAAATCAACTCCTCTAAATCAGCTAAATTTGCCTGTAAAATTGGAAGCCAATTTCGTAATGTATGTGAAAGTTTCTGTTTTGTATGAACAGAATGTTTCTGTCTTAACACTGCCATAAGTTATAGCTTAAACCCTTCACCAAGATAGTGTGTACGAACATCGTCGTTCTCCCCTATCTCTTTACTTGTCCCACTCGCTAAAAGTGAACCAGATTTTATCACATAGGCTCTATCACAAACAGCCAAAGTCTCTCTTACATTATGGTCTGTAATAAGAACCCCAATATCATAAGATACCAACTGCTTTATAACAGTTTGAATATCTTTAACTGCTATTGGGTCTACCCCAGCAAAAGGTTCATCAAGCAATAAAAACTTTGGTTTATTCACCAAAGCACGAGCTATCTCCACACGTCGACGCTCTCCACCACTAAGACTTATCCCTTTTCTATAACGAATAGGTTCAATATTAAACATATCAAGAAGTTCTAAAATCCTCTCCTCCTGTTTTTGCTTATCTTTTATACCAAGTTGTGCAGCAACCATTAAATTATCTTCAACACTTAAATCTTTAAATATAGAAGCCTCTTGAGGAAGGTACCCTATTCCCTTTTTTGCTCTTTGATGCAAAGGCATAGTAGAAACATTTTCATCATCAAAAAAAACCTCTCCACCACTTGCTTCAACAAGTCCACATATCATATAAAATGTTGTTGTCTTCCCCGCTCCATTTGGTCCTAAAAGCCCAACTACCTCACCACTAGATATCTCAAGACTCATCCCCTTTACTATCTCAAGAGTTTTTATCTTTTTTTTAAGATTTATAGCTTTAAGCGTGTGCATACTCTATCCTATACTCTCTCTCATCACTATTATCTGTTTTTACAATCTCTATAACAACTGTTTTTATCCCTGCGTCTGTTAAAATCTCTAAAAGCTTATCATCACCCCACTCTACAAAGTGAAGACCCTCTTTATCTAACTCATCTAACATCCCTAAAGATAAAAAATGCTCTAATCCGTGATTATAAATATCATAATGATAGATATTATTTGCATAGCATTGTTGTAATGAAAAAGTTGGAGATGTTACCTCATCTTCAACACCTAATGCTTTGACTATCGCTTTTACAAGTGTAGTTTTTCCAGATGCTAAATCACCTTTTAATATAACAACACCATCTTTTATCTTTTTGCCAAATTTAGAAACAACTGGCCTTAAACCGTTCTGTTTTAATCTATATACCATCATAATTTATTTGAAATCTCTATAATATTTTGTAGTTTAGTTTTTGCTTTTTTACTTTCAATACTCTCTCTAGCTATCTCTAGTCCATCTTGAATATCACGAGCAACACCATCAACCATAAAAGAGAGAGCAGAGTTTATAAGCACTATATCTCTTTGTGCATCTGTTGCAGTTCCATCAAAAATATTATATAAAATCTGTGCATTCTCTTTTGCATCACCACCAATAATAGCTTTTAAAGGAACTCTTTTAATACCATACTGAGTAGGGTCTATAATAAACTCTTTTGTAACACCATCTTTAAGCTGTGAAGCATAAGTAACATCACTAATACTCACCTCATCCATCCCCTCAGCAGAACTTACTACAATAGCTGAAGTTGCTCCATTTAATTTAAGTGCTTCGGTCATCTTTGGAACAAATAGCTTATCAAACACACCTAGCATAGATTTTTCAACACCAGCAGGATTTGTTAATGGTCCTAAAATATTAAAAATAGTCTTATCTGGAATAGTTTTACGAACAGGTACTATAAACTTCATCGCTGGATGATGATTTTGAGCAAACATAAAAGTAAAACCACTCTCCTCTAAAAGTTTAGCACTATTTTCTATACTCAAATCAAGTCTAACACCAAGAGATTCAAACATATCTGCACTCCCAGATTTAGAGGTGATAGAACGACTACCATGTTTTGCTACATTTATACCACAAGAAGCTACTAAAAGTGCAGTTGTTGATGAGATATTGAAAGAGCCTATCTTATCTCCTCCTGTTCCTACTATATCCATAGATTTTAATCGTAAATCGTTCGATATAGGAAGAGGAGTAGCAAAACTTCGCATCACTTCAGCTCCAACAGCTATACTCTCTACTGTTGTATTTTCATCTAATTTCATATTTAAAAGAAAGCTTCTCATCTCAGTATCACTCATTTTATGATTAAAAAGTGATAGAAATTCTGATTTTAAACTACTGTGACTCATACAATCTCCTTAATATACTCATCTTGTAAAGATTTTGGTGTTGATTTTGTTGTAGGAAGTTTTAAAACTTTATATTTTTTAGAACTCTCTAAATAGTTGATAGTTACTATATCATCAACAGCTACATTTTTACTCGGTTTTACAATAATACCATTAATAAGCACAACTTTATTGCTTAACATATCTTGTGCAATAGAGCGACGTTTTGTGATATTGACAGAATTTAAAAATTTATCTATTCTCATTTTTTACTCTTTAATTAATAATTTTTTTATAATGTTGTTCTTCAGAGGTTAGTTGTTTCACAGTCTCGATGTTTTGTTATATCCGAACTTCTATAATGGTTTATTCTTTTGAAATATATTTAATATAACAATTTCATTATTATCAAGGTCTACCTCTTAAATATATGATTTTCTAAATTTATATGGAAAATTTGGAAGATTTTTAATTTGTTCAAATAGTTCTTTTTTGAACTTTTTGGAAGCAGAAAATTTATCTTTTGCAATATATTCAAAGATAATATTGAAGTTTATTTCAAATTTTCTATCGAGTTTAATGTGCATATTTTAGCTCAAGTTCTTGTTCAAGTTTATTAGTTTTATCTTCAAAATCATCAAATGATATTAATTGGCTTTTTCCACTTTTTATATCAGTTCTTATTTGATGTAATTCTTTCTTTCGTTCATAAAAAAATGAGTCATTTTCTAGATTTTCATCGTTTCTTATAATTATGCTATCACTATGATTATTAACATAATTCATAAAATTACTAACATACTCATCCTGAACTTGAATTGCTATATTTTGCATAATATACTCCAACAGTTTAGTTGAGTATATTATAACAAAACTAAAGTGAAAGTCTCTTGATTTTTATTTTACCAATTTCCATAAACTGAATGTTAACTACGATGTTTTATTACACTTTAAACATCTCTACAAGTACCTTCGAAATCTCTTTTGATATTGATTTATCAACACTCCCGAGTTTTTTAACAACTCTTGTTTTATCTACTGCTCTAATTTGGTCTAGCAAAACGAAACCATCTTTTTTTTCAAACTTTATCTTTGGTCTAAATATAAAATCAAACCCTTTTGAAGCCATTGGAGCTACTATAACAGTTTTTAAAACATTCATCTCATTTGGAGAAATAATAATGTAATTACATTATAAAGTCAATTTATAATAACGGTTAAGTACAAAAATATATTACCTCTATCTGTACTTTTTTAACTTTTACAATGGTAGCGAAACTTCTCTAGTTTTAAAAGCTTTTTTTCGACTAGGATAACATATTTTGAACAATATAAAGAGCTATCTCTTCTCTTATATTTGTCTCCATCTTTTATTGATATAATAAAGTATTAATTTTTTTACTCTCTTCTAGCTTATCCATTTCTTGTAAAATAGAATAACAATTTTTGTCTGTTTTTAAACTGTTGGCATTTAATATTATTCCTATGTAAAAACATAATATTAATATTTTCATAATCTCTCTTTTTGGAACATAACGGTTATCGTGAGCGATAATTTTCCGCTAGGTAACTTATCTGTTCCTCGTATTTATTGTGTGTTTCAGCTTGGTGTTCAGCATAGTCAAGATACATAGTTACTATTCGATTGAGTGATTTTATCTCTTTTTCTTCTAAATAGTTTTTGGCTATAACAACATCAGATTATAGAATCTAAATTGTAGTGCTTTGTATTGTAGTTTTTTTATCCATTGTAAGCACTCTCTATCAGGTTTATCTCTTCTGCATCAAGATTATATAAAGCATAAACTTTTTTATCTATTAGACACTCTAATTTTGAAGTACTTTTATTTTGTTTTTTTAGTTCTATAATTTTGTCAACAATTTTTACAAACTCATCTTGTATATCTTTTGTAACTTTTGGGATATAGAGCTTTCTAATGTTTTTTGGTTTAACCTCTGCAAAATCACGACCATCTTCTCCAGTATAATTTTTATAAATAAAAGTAGTTAGTTTAGAATTTAAAATACTTAAGGCAAATTTATAATCTATATCAAATTTTGAATCAATCTTAAAAACTAAAAGGCTATTTAAAGCAAAATATCCTCTATTATCATAAGTTGCTATAACACTATCAGCTGTTTGTCGTAAAAGTATTTTTTCTTCTGTGAAGAGTTTTTTATATCTTGACCAATGTAAACACCACCAAGGAAGAGTTCCTTTTTTTGTTTCTCTTTTATTACTTAATTTTTCTTCAAAACTACTAAGGTAGTTTAATATAGATGGATAGTTTTTAATTTCTACACTTTTTGTTGTATAAATTAGTTTATGTTCAGTATCAGTAATCATATACTTATTAATTTCTCTTCCTACTAAAACATTTTCTAAAATATCATTTTCAAGTTCATTTTTATTTACAAAAACTTCAGAGACTCTAAAAATTTTATCTCCACCTGTTGAGATACCACTTGCTACTTCTAAGGCTATATCATCAATAAGATATGATTTTTCTTTTACTTTTTGTATGAGTGCAACAGTAAGAGGATTTATTCCAAAAGTATAAGAAGGAATATTTAGCATAGAATTTTTATTGTACATTTCAAAGTTTAAATTTTCAAACTCTTTTAGCTTATCTTTTGAATATCTAATATCGCAATAATTAAAGTTGTAATTGCCTTCTTCTTTTTTATTTTTATATTCCACAATACATGTAGGAACATTAGCATCATCAAATACATTGTCACCAAGGTTTATGGCTTCTTGCATTTTAAACTGTGTAAGAAGATACTCTCTTGTTTTTTCATATTCATTTTGATATAAAAAGTTATTTGGAACGATAAAAGAGAGATATGCTTCATCTTTTAAAAGATTTGATGCCATTGAGATGAAATAGTTAAAAGTATCAATGGTCCTCATATGAACATTTTCATACTGTTTTTTATAATATACTTTTGTTTTGTCATCTAAACTAGCACCATAAGGCGGATTCCCAATAACAATATCAAATCCAACAAACTCCCCCTCCTCATCTAAAACCTCAGGAAATTCAAAACGCCACTCAAAAGAGTTTTCATAAAGTTTATTTTCTTGCAACTCTTTAACATCTTGATACATTGTTAAAAGTTTTTTATGTAAAGCTATACGGACTTTTTCTTTTGTTTTTGAAAGTTTATCATCTTTAAAAAGACTATTTTGTTGATGATAGTTGTTTTTTATCGCTAATAGTATCAACTTATCGCTAAGTTTATTATAGTTGTAGTCTAAAATATAAGATTTGAGTATTTTCTTAAATCTTAACATTAAAGGGCTATATTCACTTAAACCACTTCCAAATGTAATTTTTATATATTTTATCTCTTTTTCCAACTTTTTTTTAGCA
>CAYOKX010000010.1:0-31634 GCA_964404655.1 uncultured Sulfurimonas sp.
ATCTCTTCAGTTTCATTTGGATGACCCACTATGAAACTTGTACGTACAAAAGAGTCTGGAAGTGAACGCATAAAGTTAAGGAGTTCTAATGTTTTCTCTTTTCCAAAACCACGCTTCATCATACGAAGCATATCATCGTTTATATGTTGAATAGGCATATCAAAATAGTTATGAAAAGTCTTACTTTTAGCTATATTTTTAAGAAGAGAAATAGTTGTAGTTGATGGGTAAAGATATAAAATCCTAGCACTTTTTACACCATCTATAAGCTCTATACGTTGTATAAGTAGTGATAATCCATCTTTTACATTTTGGTCACGAAGATAAGAGGAACTATCTTGAGAAACAAAACTAAAATCAAAAAAACCTTTTGCTACTAACCCCTCAACCTCTTTTGCTATTGAATCTAAATTACGAGAGTTGAGTTTTCCTTTAAAAGATGGAATAGCACAAAAACTACATGCTTGATTACACCCTTCTGAGAGTTTTATATAAGCATGATAAGTAGAACCTGTAACAACACGTTCTGCTCCATCTATAAGATAAACCTCTTCACTAAAACGACTCTTTTTTTCAGCTAGAAGTTCATCAATATTTTCATAATCTCCAACACCTGTAAAGATATCAACTTCAGGTATCTGCGTTGCTAAATCATCTTTATAGCGTTCACTTAAACAACCAGCCATAACTAACACACTATCCTCTTTTCTTTCATCGTGGAGAGATAGAACTGTATTTACAGATTCCTCTTTTGCTGCATCTATAAATCCACAAGTATTAACGATTATTACATCAGCATCTTGAGAATTATCTGTAAGTTCAAAGTTTTGAAGTTTACCCATCATTACTTCAGTATCGACAAGGTTTTTTGTACAGCCTAGAGAGACTATATGGAGTTTATTGCTCATATTTACTACTTATGTTAAATTATTTTTGTATTATACATAATTAAAACTAATTCAATTAAAAAACTGGAAAAATATGAAAGATACTATCTACGATGTAATTATCCTCGGTGCAGGGGCAAGTGGCTTGATGTGTGCAACACATTTAGATGAGAATTTAGATGTAGCGATTATAGATATAAATGAAAAAGTAGCGAAAAAACTTAAAATATCTGGTGGTGGAAAATGTAATATCACAAATGTATCTGTTAATGAACATAATTATGATGGGGATAGTGAACTTATAGAGTATGCTCTTTCTCTCTTTTCTAAAGAGGATTTATTAAAATTTTTAGATGAAAATGGTGTAAAACCTATTATAAGAAAAGGGAGATACTATTTTTGTAAAGATAGTGCTGATGAGATTATAGATATTTTAAAGAGAAAAACTAAAAAATTTAATACTCTTCTTAATTGTGAAGTTTTCGGAGTCACAAAAGAGAAAGATATATTTACGATACTAACCTCAAAAGGAAAATTTTATTCAAAAAAAGTGATAGTTGCAACAGGTGGAAAAAGTTTTAAAACATTGGGGGCTTCCGATATAGGACTAAAGATAGCTAAAAATTTTGATATAAAAGTAAAAGAGTTTACCCCTGCTTTAGTTGGAATGACACTACAACCTAAAGAGTTTTGGATGAAAGAGTTGAGTGGATTGAGCTGTTATGTGCATATAACGGTAGAAGATAGAGTTTTGAAAGAGGATATGCTTTTTGCTCATAAAGGTATCAGTGGACCAGCCATATTATCTACCTCTTTGTATTGGAAAAAAGGAGATGTTAGTATAGATTTTTTACCAAATGAGAATATATTGGAGTTGATAGAGGGAACTAAAAAGCAGATAAGTTCTGTTATAAATCTCCCTAAAAGATTATCTAAAGCGATACTTAATGCTCTTGATGTTCCAGATATAGAGTGTAAAAAGATTACAAAAGAGATACAAGAAAAACTTAAACATATTCATCACTATACATTTGCACCAGCAGGGAATTTTGGATTTTCAAAAGCTGAGGTTTGTCGGGGAGGAGTTCTTACAACTGAACTAAATAGATATACTTTAGAATCTTTAGATGTAGAGGATTTATACTTCATCGGTGAGGTTGTTGATGTAACGGGAGAGTTAGGTGGTTATAACTTTCAGTGGGCTTTCAGTAGTGGGGTTTTAACTGCAAATGTAATTTAAGTTTTTAGTTGTTTTAGTTATAATTTATATCTATTTATTTAGGAGAAAAAAGAATGCATATTTTTAAAAATTTATTTTTTATTACTTTTTTAAGTTTTTTAATCAGTTTTACTGGTTGTCAAAGTAATAATAGTGGTGTAAGTGATGACCCTTTACCTGTGGTAGAGAGTAATATTAATAATAGTGCAGTTGTTGAACAAAATACAACATTGCCAGAGATAGATATTGATGCGACAGATGAGGTTGAAAAACTCTCTATTGTAAATGGAACAGATATTACTGTTCATAGTAGTGGAGAACAAAAAGATATATATATTGTGGCTTTTAACTCAAATGGTTCAACTACAACTGAGGGCGAAATTACTTTTCAATGGCCTCTTGAGTTTATTGATAAAGGAATTGATTTTGGTACAATTCTTCCTCCTAAAGCAACTATTACAGATGGTCGAGTACATTTTACATATACTGCACCATCAAATTTAAAAGCTAGAGAGGAGAGTGGTTACTCAGGTGTCAAATTTCTTTTTCATAGTACAAAAATGGCTGATGTAAATGTGACTTTATCTGTTGATTTTAACTCATCCGGTGATTATACATCAAGTGAGCCTCTTTTAAAAAGTTTAGTTTTATCTGATTCGTCTATCAAAATAAAATCTTCAAAACAGATAAATAACCTTATAATGTATGCTTATACAGACCAAAGTACAACCGATATTACAACAAGTTTACGGATTAAGTACCCAAAAAATATTGTTGGAACTGGTATAGATATAGGGACACTACCATCAAAAGTTGATATTATTGATGGTAGAGCAGAACTTAAATATGTTGGACCAACAAATTTAGCAAAGACATTAGCAAAATTAAAATTATTAAATTTATCTAATAGTATTATATTAAATTTATATAATCAAGATACTGCTATCAATGTAGATTTAAACCTTACTTTTTTAGCAGACCAAAAATATGATAATTATAAATTAACTGCTGTAACAGATACTACGAAAATAACACAACCTAATCAATCACGAGTTATAGATATATATCTTAAAGCAGATGAAAAAAAACCAGCAGTAGAAGAAACGGTAGTTATCGATTATTTTGATGGAAGTTTTGGAGAGATGAACTCTTTTTCAGGAGTAACTGATAGTAATGGTCATATCGCTTTTGAATATCAATCACCAAAAAATATTACTAATTTAAAAGATTTTAATCTGACATTTAGAGTTGCAAATAGTGATTCACTTAGTATAACAACAGCAATAAATATAGATTTAAGTATTGAAAACAGTGATTATTCTAAATATAAGTTATCAACAGTATCTGGGAATTCCGTTATTACAGATAGTTTACAATCAAAAGTAATTGATATATATTTAGAAAATGATAAAGCTAGACCTGCTTCCGACGAATCTATACTCTTAAAATATTTTGATGGAAGCTATGGAACAGTAAATAGTTTTAGTGGAGTAACAGATGCCAATGGACATGTAGCATTTGAGTATACATCTGTGAATAATGTAAAAAATGGGGATGATTATACTTTATCCTTTATTTTAGAAAATAATAGTTCTATTTCAATAGATAAACTCTTAAGTGTTAATGTTAATAGAGATAAAAAAGATTATACAGGATATTCTTTAGTGTCTTTACCTGCTTCTAGCATAATTACAGAAAATGCACAACAAAAAACAGTTGAGATATATTTAGAAGATGCAAACAATAGACCAGCAAAAGATGAACTTGTTATAGTAGATTATTTTGATGGAAGTGTTGGACGTATGAGTAGTTTTAGTGGAGTGACTGATGCCAATGGTCATTTGGCATTTCAATATACAGCTCCAGATATAATTATAGATGGAATGGAATATAATTTAACTTTTAAACTAGAAAACAATACTACTTTTAGTGATATTACTCAGTTGAAAGTAGATAAAAGTGTTACTCTCTCAAACAAAGATTACACAGGCTATACACTTATTTCAGTACCAACATCTACAACAATAACAGAGGTATCACAATCTAAAGTATTAGATATCTACTTTGAAGATGCAAATAAGAGACCAGCAGAAGGTGAATCTATTGTATTAGATTACTTCGATGGAAGATATGGAACAATGAATAGTTTTAGTGCAACGACAGATGCCAATGGACATGTAGCGTTTGAGTATACAGCGATAGAGAGTTTAGTAGATGGAACAGATTATAATCTAACATTTAGTTTAGAGAGTAATGCCAATATTAATACAACATCTACATTAACGGTAGATACAACTGTAACAAGTGTAGATTATACAAACTATACACTTTCTGTATTACCATCATCATTCGTGATTACTCAATCTTTTCAAAAACATAATATAAAACTTTATTTAGAAGATGATAATGAAGCTCCTGCTAGAAACCAATCTATTTTATTGAAATATTTTTATGGTATAAATGGAACAGTAGATAGTTTTGAAATGAAAACAGATAATAATGGTGAAGTTACTTTTAAATATGAGTCTCCAGAGGATTTAACAGAGATTGCTATTTCAACTTTAACTTTTAGATTAGCAGATGATAGTTCAAAAGAGGTAAATAGTACTTTTACTATTAATACAGAACTTTCCAAACCAAGTATCCATCTTCAAAATAGTGAAATTACATTAACTGAAAACGAGGAAAGAGTAGATATTAAGATACTTGCTTTTGATGAAAATAATCAAACCTTAGAGGAGGGGTCTATTATAGTAAGATTTCCAACTGAGATTATTGATAATAATGTCAGTGGTGGTAGTTTCTTAGAGAGAGAAGTTGAGATTGTAAATGGTGAGGCTATCTTTACTTTAATTGCTCCTAATCCTTTAGTTGCTTTAGCAAATCCATTAGAGTTTACATTTGTATATACTGGAAATGAAACAATAACAGCACCCTTAATTGTAAACTATGAACCAGCCATAGCAAGAATAGCAGATATTAATGATATAAATTTGACTATAAATAGTCAAGTTATTACTATTGATATATTAGTATTTGATGCAGATAATAGCCCTTATCCTGATGGAGATGTGAAAATAATCTATCCAACAGATGTATTAACAGGACGAGATATAGGAAGTTTTGAATCTTCTATTGTTGCACTTATAGATGGAAAAGCTACATTTACTTATACTGCACCTACTCAACTAGATAATAATACATCAGATATTATTTTTAATTTTTATCATGAATCTCAAAGAAGTGTAATGAAAGAGTTAAAAATAGAGATAAATCCTGACCCAAATCAAGTTGTTTTAACAACATACAGTATAAAAAGCTCACTGAAAGATAATAATGTGACTATGGATTTAAAAAGTAGTAAATTTATATCATTTAATATAGAGGATGTAGATAGAGTTCTTGTTCCTGATGAGAATATAACAAATTTTTCTGTTATATTATTAAATCCCGCATTAGGAATATTAGAAGATACAACAGGTAGAACAGGGTATAGATTGGAGTTTAATGAAAAAAATAGTATTACTGTTAATTTAGTAACAGATAGTATTTCTGGGGTGATACCACTTAAAGTAGAAACAACATTTAGTGATATAAATAATAATGAGCAAAACTTAACTGAAATTTTTAATATTCTAGTTCAATCTGGACCACCTACTGCAATAAGTCTCTCTTATGCAGGAACGATAACTAAAGATAAAGATTTAGAATTAGAACTAGAATTAGAATCACGTGCAAAATTTGCAGAAAGATGGGTTGTAACAGTTACAGATAAATATAATAACTTAGTAAATACACACCCTGCAATCTCAACAGGAATTATGTTAGGTTATACACAAAGTTCAGATAATACATCAAATGATTCAAATTATCTCTATTTTAACCCAAGTGAAGATAAAAATGGAACAATAGATGTAGATAATCAAAATTTTAAAGTAGATAATGAACCATTTGAAAATGTAGACCAAACAAATGAGTATCTTGTTACTTTTGGAAATGGATATAGTTATAATGCCTCAGGGAAATGGGATATAAATACAGATACAAATGATACCTTAGACCTTATTGATAAATTTGAGGGAAATAGCACTTCAAATTTAGGCTTTGCTGTTGGTTATAATTATAGACAAGATAGATGTGAAGAGGGTGTTGAATGGGTAGCAAATACTTATCCTGAAAATAATAACTATACGATAGATGATACGGGAACTATTAAAATTATTGTTGAGTATGATTACTATTTAGTTGGTAAAAGTGTTATGTTATGGGCAAATCTTATAGGAAGTAATAATGGAAAAACAGTTCGTATAGGAGAGGCAAGAAAGATAACATTAAGAGGTTTAGGTTTAATGGATGTCTCAACAATAGAGGTTCCAAATGGTACAGGTTCCAAAATGTATAGATTTAATATTTCAGTTAAAGGTACAGATAATTGGTATTCTAATGCTAAGTTTTCATATAGAGTTGACTCTAAAAATCTTATAATAAATTCTGAATTTAAATCTAATTTAGATAATTGTATCGCTTATGTAGATATTAATGTGACTGATAATAATAGTTCAGATATGAATATTAGTACACTTACACTTAAGAATCTTAAAATTATAGACGAATTTTAAAAGGAAAAAAATGATAAAGAAATATCTAAAAAAAATATTACTAGCAACTGTTTTATCAACTAGTTCTATTTATGCAAGTGATTATACATTTGAATCAAACTCATTAGTTGGTATAGAAGCTGGTTTTAATAGAGTAAGTAGTGAAATGTCAACAACAAGAAAAGATTATGATACATACAAAGATAATCTAGGGAGTTTTGGTCTTAAAATAGGAGGACAAACTCGAAATTATAGAATATATTTAAGTGCTAGATATTTTGGAGATACAAAAGATAAATTTGATTATATTACAACGTATGGAGCAGAAGGTCAATATATTTTTAATATTTTTTCAGGGATTGATTTCTTTCTTGGTGTTGAAGGTGGTATTGTAAATATTAAATTTCAAGTAGAAGATGAAGCACTTTCCAGAACTCTTTCTGACCCATATTTTGGTGCAGGTGTAGGTATCTCTTTTGATGTAACAGATACAGCCTATTTTGAATTAGGAACTAAGATTTTAAACATAGATGCTATTAATAGTAATAATAATGTATCGTATCAATTTAACAATATAATTACAGCATATATGAGTCTAGTAATTAAATATCAGATGGACTAAAAGGATTTATATATGTCTTCAATTAAGAAAAAAATTTTACTGTTAGGCTCGATGTTACATAGCTCTCTTTTTGCTTCAAGTGAAAAGAGTGCTATCGTTTATTATGCTCCAGATATAGATTATATGAAAGTTGAAAAAAATAGTTATATTATCGTGCAACCAAACTATACAGATACAAAAACATCAGGTTTTCTCACAAATATGAATAAAATGTATGCTTATGTAAGTGTTTGTGAAATATCTAAAGATGTACCAGAGTATACAAAGATAAAGAAAGAGTGGATTATTGCTCAAAATAGTGAATGGGCTAGTGAAGTTTTAGATATTAAAAAGAGTGAATATCGAGAGTTTTTATTTGATGAGATGATAGAACCTATTATGAAATCTGGTTTTAAACATCTTTTTTTTGATACATTAGATTCTTATCAATTAGCTTGTAAAACAGATACTGAACGAAAAGCTTATGAAGAAAAACTTGTTCTATTTATTAAAGAGGTACATAAAAGATACCCTAAAGCAAAAATTATTGTTAATCGTGGATTTGAGCTAATAGATGATATATACGAATCGATAGATGCTGTTTTATTTGAATCATACCATTTTGGTTTAGGTTCAGGAGAGAATAGTTATCGAAAAATCTCAGATGGAGATAAAAAATGGTTACATATTCATATAGATAGAATTAAAGATTATGGATTAGATGTTATCGCTGTTGATTATTTAGATGAAAAAAATATGGATAAAGCAGATGAAGCGATAAAAATAATCAGAGAGAATGGAATGATACCTTACGTATCAAATCGTAGTTTAAATATTTATGGTAGAGGGAATTGAGTTGAGATATAGAGTTTTAGTAACAAATGATGATGGTTATGATGCAAAAGGTTTACAAGAGTTAGTTTCAGCACTTAAAGAGTTGAAAAATATAGAGGTTACAGTAGTTGCCCCAGCCAATGAAAAATCAGCTTGTGGACACTCTTTAACACTGACTCGACCTCTAAAGTTTGTTAGTATTGATGATGATTTTTATAAACTTGAAGATGGAACACCTAGCGATTGTATCTATCTTTCATTGAGTGCTATCTATAACGATATAAAACCAGACTTAGTGATAAGTGGAATAAATAGAGGCTCAAATATGGGTGAAGATATAACATATTCAGGAACTTGTGCTGGAGCTATGGAGGGAGTTTTGCACGATATCCCCTCTATTGCGATTAGTCAAGTGATGGATTTTACTAACCCTAGTGGAGATTTTACTTTAGCAAAAAAAACTATTAAAAATATAGTAACAAAGATAAGAGAGGGTTCTTTTCCTCTTCCTCCTCGTCAATTTTTAAATATAAATATCCCCTCTGAAACAATGAATGCTGAGATGAAAGTAACCTATGCAGGATATAGATTTTATGCAAATGACTCTCATATGCACCGAAATCCTAGAGGAGAGGAGCATTATTGGTTAGGTTTACATCCTTTAGTTTTTGCTCCTAGAGAGGGTGTAGAGGGTGTAAGTGACCATGAGGCTATCGAAGATGGTTTTATCTCTTTAACTCCTATTATGTTAGATATGAGTGCCTATAAAACGATGCAAACTCTTCAAAACTGGTTAGATTAAAACAGTATGAGATATGAACGTATAAAACCTCTTTTAAAAGATAGTTTTGAGAAACTTCAAAATGCCAATATTATACTTTTAGGTGTTGGTGGTGTTGGTGGTGTTTGTCTTGATTGTTTAATGAGAAGTGGAGTGAAAAATATCACTATTGTCGATTTTGATAGCTATGATATATCAAACCAGAACCGACAGCTTTGGTCAGAACTGCATCAAGGGGAGTTAAAAATAGAAGCTCTACAACAACACTATCCAGAGATAAAAATCATCAATAAACGTATAGATGAGGAGTGGGTAAAAGAGTTTGATTTTGAGAGGTATGATGTAGTTTTAGATGCGATAGATGATAGAAATGCAAAACTTGCTCTTGCTCAAAAATGTTATAAAAAACTTATCTCCTCTTTTGGAAGTGCAAAACGTCTTGACCCTACACAGGTAAAATCAGACACTATTTGGAATAGCTATGGTGATAGATTTGGCTCTAAAATCCGTTATGAACTTAGAAAAAGAGGGTTTAATAAAAAATATAGAGTTATATTCTCAAGTGAAGAGGCTATCACAAAAGAGAATGCTAGCTTTGTAGGAGTAACTTCTACTTTTGGGATGACTATGTGTTTTGAAACGCTAAAGATGATACAGAAATAGTTTTGAAATTTTTTCTACTGATTTTACTCATATATAATCTTTTAGATGCAGAGGATTTTATAGAGTTTGATTATGAGGGCGATATATATTACTCCAATGTTTCAGCATTTATAGATTTAGATACCGCCAATGAGGTAGCTGATTATTCACTTGTAAGTGAGTTTGATATATACTCAGACCTTGTGATGCAAACATTTGACCCAAATATATTTTTAGTAGAGTTTGCACTACATCCTATACCTATTTTAGGTTTATATCTGAGAGATAAACAGCAAAAAAAATATGATAGATATAATGCTCAAACATCAAATCTTATCAAATCTGTAACAGTAGGATTTAATGAACCCTATTCAGTATCTTTTTTCTTTGGACGAATGGCAGTTTTTAAAAATAAAGAGAGTCAAAATATTGGGAAAAATAGAGCCTATATAGGGTATCTTATTACAATAGGAGATAAAACTATTAAAGATAATCTACTCTATAAAAATAGATGGATAAATTTCGAGTTTAAACTTAAAGGTATAAGAGAGAAGAAAAATAAAGATTTAGATTGGAGTTTTCGAGTAGGCTATAAAGCAAATGAAACAGACAACTTTGTAGATACTATCTATATAGGAGCGAGAAGAAGTAGTACAGACTATAAAAAAAGTATCTATTCTCTAAAATATAATAGTGCATTTTTAACGATGCTAGAGGTAAGTGTAAAAACATTAGAGCTAACAACTGCTGAGTTTATTATAGAGAAAAAGTTTCCTCTGCACTGGAGTGAGAAGATGGTGTTTGGATTAGGGATAGGTTATCTTTACAATAGTCATCAAAAATATGGAACAGATGTAAAGGAAAATGGTCTTAGTAACCATCAGTTTATATTACGTCCAAACTTAAAATTTTAAAGGAGAAAAATGTTTGATTTTTTAGATAGTGATTGGTTTGTAATAGGGTTAGAGATAGTTTTTCTTATCTTGATTATTTATGATATAAAAAAATATATACAAACAAAAAAAAGAGAGTACATAGTAAATATAGTATTGACTTTAGGTTTTGCTATCTGGACTCTTTATCCATTTTATAAGAGTTATTTTGGTTGGACAGATGAACAAAAAACTCAGATGTTACAAACTTGTAACGATAGTAATAATAGTGAACTCTGTAACTGTATAGATGAAACAACATTTAAAAATTATATTTATGATGAATATAAAGTAATAGATAAAAATTCAACTCAATATAAAGAGTTTTTAAAAGATACAAAAGAGGATTGTTTAGATGATAGCTGGTTCTAACATTATATATGAAGATGAAAAATTTTATGTAGAGGTTGAGGAAAGTGAAATTCCTTGGCTTAAAATATTTACAAAAGAGCAATATTATGAGTTAGGAGATATGCCTAAAGAGTTAAGAGTAGAACTTTGGGATATATATGATATATTAGAGGAGGAGATGAGAGGTTATTATAATCCAAAAAAAATAAATATGGCATCATTTGCCAATATGTTACCTCGTGTACATATTCATATTATGGCAAGATTTGAGAATGATAGCTATTTTCCTGAACCGATGTGGGGGGAGAAACAGAGAGAAAGTAATTTAGTTCTTAGAGATAAAAAAGAGTTTTATACAAGAGTGTTTAATCGATTATCAGAGTTACAAAAGTAACTTTGATAAAGGTTGTCTTAATCAAGAGGTGAGAAAGGTACTAAAGCAGAACCCCATGTAAGACCACCACCAAAAGCATCTAAAAGAAGAAGTTCTCCTTTTTGAAGTTTACCACTCTCATAAATATCATTGATAGCCATAGGAATAGATGCACCAGAGGTATTACCGAATTTGCCAACAGTTAGAACAACTTGCTCTTCAGTCATCTTTAAAGCATCCCCAACAGCTTTAATAATCCTATAATTTGCTTGATGTGGTACAAAATGTTTTATAGATGAACTTTCTATATTGTTAGTTGCTAAAATTTCTTTAACATCTTTAGTTAATGTACGCACTGCAACTTTAAATGTTTCATTTCCCTTCATCTGCATAAAACAAGCTCCAACCTCCTCTTCAAGAGAATCATGAGGAGAACCTGTTCCACCATTTGGTGTCATTAAAAGGTCAGCATATGTGCCATCTGCACCAGTATGTACATCTATAATCGCTTCTTCTTTGTTATCAGTTGCACTGATAACAGCAGAACCTGCACCATCTCCAAATAAAATACATGTACCTCTATCTGTATAATCTGTAATAGCTGAAAGTTTTTCTGCACCAATAATAAGCACATTTTTTTTCATTCCAGATTCTATAAAAGCTTTTGCAATAGATAAAATATAAACAAAACCTGTACAAGCAGCTGATATATCAAATGCCATAACAGGAGGAAGACCAAGTTTTGTAGAGATAATTGTAGCAGTTGATGGCATATTAAAATAATCAGGTGAAATAGTTGCACATATAACCATATCTATATCTTCTTTAGCAATACCACTTCTTTGAATAGCAAGTTTAGCAGCCTCAACACCTAAATCACTAGTATGTTCATCTTTATCTGCAATATGACGCTCTTTGATACCAGTACGCTTAGTAATCCATTCATCTGTTGTATCAACCATTTTAGATAAATCGTCATTTGTTAAAATATTTTTTGGAGCATAAGCACCGATAGATCTTAGAGCAGCATAAGCCATTATATCTCCTTTTGATTGTATTCTTGAAGTTTTTCTATTATATGTTTATTGACATCTGCATCGATATGGTGAATAGCTTGATAAATTGCATTTTCAATAGCTTTAGCATTACTTTTACCATGACTAACGATAGCACATCCTTTTATACCAATAAGAGGAGCTCCACCTACTTCGGCATAGTCTATCTCTTTTTTAAGGAGTTTAAAAACTTTCCTCATTAAAAGAGCTCCAGTTATAGCGATAGGAGATTGTTTTATATAATCTTTTATAAGTCCACTTATCGTTGTTGCAACACCTTCACTTGTTTTAAGGACTAGATTTCCAATAAATCCATCACAGGTAACAACATCACAAGAACCATTGAAAATATCTCCACCCTCTACATTTCCTATAAAACCATCATAGTTTTTAAGCTGTTTATATGCAGATTTCGTTACTTCATTTCCTTTAGATTCCTCTTCACCATTGGCTAAAAGACCGATTCTAGGATTTTGAATATTCATGACATATTGAGAGTAGCATCCACCCATAATAGCGAACTGAACAAGGTGTTCCGCTTTTGAATCAACATTTGCACCAACATCTAAAACAACAGTTCGAGAACCATCCCTTGTTGGCATAAATGTTATAAGAGCAGGGCGTGCAATACCTTTAAGACGACCAAGTCTTAATGTTGCAAGTGTCATAGTTGCACCACTGTGTCCAGCAGATACAACTCCATCAGCTTCACCATTACGAACAAGTTCTACTGCTTTATATATAGTACTCTCTTTACGTTTTATTGCATCAGTTGCAGCATCACTCATAGATATAACATCATCAGCTTCTATTATAGAAATCTTATCTCTATAACGTTTTGGTAACAGAGGTAAAATTTCTGATTTTTTTCCTACAAGAATAGGTGTGAAGTTTTTGTTCTTTAGTGCTTGTATACAACCCTGTACAATTGGTTCGGGACCGAAGTCCCCTCCCATTGCATCAATAGCAATCTTAACCATTGACTATTTATACTCACCAGTAGTTGGGTTGATGTGGTGTGGTAATCTGTATGTTCCATCTGCATCTTTAACTGGTTTAGCTAAAGTGATTTTATAGTGAGTTCTTCTTTTCGCGCCACGTGAATGAGATACTCTTCTCTTAGGTACTGCCATAATTTTTTCCTTTGTTTAAATTTTATTTACAACTATCACAGTAGTGATAATCGCTTTTAATAAGCTCAAGTTCAGAGTTTAAAAGCTCATCTAAATCTGCTGAAGAGTCAAATGATTCAACAACATCTATATCGAGATTATTTTCATCATTATAAAGACCATCAGAGATGAAAAACTCTATCTTTTCATCTAAATGGAGTTTAAAATTCTCTCCACAGCTATTACATTCAGTATCAACTGAGCCATTCAAATCTGCTTTAAGCAAAATTAATTTGCCAGAATGGTACTGTAAATAACCTTTAAAAGTTATTTCATTAGATTTTATATCAAAATCCAATGGAGTTTTTGTTACTTTTCTAAGTAAAACTTTCACAAGTATTACTTATGCAATTTCTCTTTCTGAGAAGAAAAATGCGATTTCGATAGCTGCATTTTCAACTGAATCACTACCATGAACAGCATTTGCATCGATGTTTTCAGCAAAATCAGCACGGATTGTACCAGCTTCAGCTTCTTTAGGGTTAGTTGCACCCATTAAATCACGGTTAATTTGCATAGCATTTTCACCCTCTAAAACTGTAACTACAACTGGGCCACTAATCATGAAATCAACTAAGTCGTTAAAGAAAGGACGTTCAGCATGAACAGCATAAAATGCTTCAGCATCATTACGAGAAAGTTGCATTTTTCTAGTTGCAGCAATTTTAAGACCTTTGTTCTCAAAACGAGCTAAAATTTGTCCGATAACACCTTTAGCTACTGCATCTGGTTTAATTATTGATAGTGTACGTTCCATCAAATCTCCTCTGAAAATATAAAATTAGAGTGGGATTATATCTAAAAAAAGAGAGCTTTTCGTTTAAAAAAGGTTTTTTTTTGATTTTAGTAGAAAGAGAAGAGAGTTTCTTGAAGTTTAGAAACGCCAAACTGGCGTTTCAAGTGCAGATAATTAATCTACGATATTTTCGTGATTTGAACGTTGCTCATCAGTAACATCTTCACGATGCTCTGGTGAGTCTCCAATAGCATCCCAAGTAATACATCCTTCAGTAGGACATGCAGTTGCACAAGCTGGTTCATCATGATGACCAACACACTCTACACATTTTTCAGAGTGAACAAAATAGATGTCCTCATCTGTTGGATTATCATCCTCATCTACAATCGCTTCAACAGGACACTCATCAATACAAGCGCCACAGTTAATACATGTATCATTAATTAAAACTGCCATTTATTTCTCCTAAATTTTGTTGAAGTAACTATACAATTAAGATTTTTAAACTTAGCTAAAAGTAGTTTTATAAAATCTAATTTGAACAATATGTTACAAATCTAAATATTTTTTTATATCTTCTACTCTATCTGTTTTTTCCCAACTAAAACTATCTTCTGTACGACCAAAGTGACCATAAGCAGCAGTTTTTCTATAAATAGGGCGTAACAAATCTAGTGATTCTATAATTCCTTTTGGTGAAAGGTCAAATAGCTCTTTTACACACTCTTCTATTTTATCTTCAGAAACTTTACCTGTTCCATGTGTGTCTACCATAATTGAAACAGGTTGAACAACACCGATAGCATAAGCTACTTGGATAGTCGCTTTATCACAAGCACCAGAAGCTACAAGATTTTTTGCAACATGACGAGCAGCATAAGCAGCACTTCTATCTACTTTTGTAGGGTCTTTACCACTAAATGCACCACCACCATGAGGACAGCTTCCACCATAAGTATCTACTATGATTTTACGACCAGTAAGACCAGCATCACCTTGTGGTCCACCTATTACAAATTTACCAGTAGGATTGATATGAAAAATAGTATTTTCATCCATCATCTCAGCAGGGATTACATGGTTGATAACCTCTTCAATCATATCTTTATGAATCTGCTCTTGAGAAACTTCTGCATGATGTTGTGTAGAGATAACTACTGTATCAACAGAAACTGGTTTATCATCTATATATTTTACACTGATTTGTGCTTTTCCATCAGGGCGAAGGTATGGAACTGTTCCATCTTTGCGAACTTCAGCTAGACGTTGTGTTAAACGGTGTGCTAAGTGAATAGGAAGAGGCATTAAAACATCAGTTTCACGACAAGCATAACCAAACATTAAACCTTGGTCACCTGCACCTATCTCTCCACTCTCTTGGTCAACACCTTGATTAATATCTGGAGATTGTTCACCAATTCCATTTAAAACTGCTGCTGCACGGTAATCAAAACCATAAGTAGCATCAGTATAACCAATCTCTTGAATAACTTTTCTAGCAATCTCTTGCATAGGGGCATAAGCTGTTGTTTTAAGTTCACCTGCAATTACACAAAAACCATTTGACACTAATGTCTCACAAGCAACACGTGCTTGAGGGTCGTTTTCAATAATATAATCCAAAATTGCATCACTGATTTGATCAGCCATCTTATCAGGATGCCCTTCTGTTACAGACTCTGAAGTAAATATGTACTCTTTTGTCATCGATTTTCCTTATTGAGATATAGGCTCTTGTCCTATAAATCAAACGAAGTATAGCTAACTATTATTAACTTGTATTACATCAAATTGAGAAGCTTTTTGATATAATACAAGAAACTATATTGAAAAAAGGGATATTTTAGTGTTAAAAAATATTTTTACTGTTATTGGAATAATATATCTTTTATCTACTGTAAATCTCTCTGCACAGAGTGTTAGAAAAGCTGTTGTTGAAGTAATAAATACAAATCCTCAACTTAAAGAGGAACTTAGAAATTATAGAGCTTTTCAACAAAACCTAAATATTGTTGAAGCTGAATATTATCCGACTATCGATATTCAAGCATCTTATGGAATAAATAGGTCGGCTGGATTTATAGATGATATAAATATATCCAAAGATAATAGCTATAATAATTATAAAACATCTCTTACTCTCACTCAAAACCTTTTTAATGGTTTCGCAACAACAAATAAGATAGATTATGAAGAAGCAAGAATTTTAGTTGCTGGATATAAATATATCGAAAAATCAAATGAGATAGCTTTTGCAATGGTAAAAAGTTATCTTGAAGTGTTACATTTTGAAGAATTGTTAAAAATAGCAGTGAAAGATGTTCAATTAAATGAGATTACATATAAAAAAATAGAAGAGCTTTTTGAATCAAATATGATAACACTTTCTGAAATAAAAAAGATAGAGTCTACACTTTTCCGTTCAAAATCCAATTTAGTTGTTCAACTTGCCAAAGCAAGAGATGCAAAATTTAGATATAGAAGAGTAGCTGGACAAATGCCAGATATAAAAAGTATGAGAAAACCAGAACATAGGATTAATATTCCAAAAAGTTCTCAAATAGCATCTCTTTATGCTATTAATCATAATCCAGCTCTTTTAGTGAATAGATATAAAGTAAAAGCATTACAAGCATTACGAAAACAACATAAAAAAGGCTTTTATCCAACTCTTGATTTAAAATTGACTCAAAATTATGAAGATACCAATCAAGATACTATTTATAATCTTCCTGATGATAGATTCCAAGCAAAAGTAGTTTTTAAATATAATCTTTATAGAGGTGGTTTAGATAGTGCAAATGCTCAAAAATATATTAGTTTAACAAATCAAGAGATAGAAAAAGGTAGAGTTCTTAAACGTAAAATTATTGAAGATATAGATATAGCATGGAGTATCTACGATATGACGCGAGAGCAACTAAAAGATTTACGAGAGTATGCTCTTTCTAGTAAAGAAGCATTATCTCTTTATCAAGAGGAGTTTTCTCAAGGAAGTCGCTCTTTAGTTGAATTAATATTAGTTCAAAATGATGTAATAAAAGCTGAAAAATCTGTTATCGATGCTGAATATGAGGCACTTTTAGCAAAATACAAGATTTTAAATGCGACAGGAAATCTTTATATAGAAATAGTTGGAAATAGAGATTTTAGCTCAAAAGTAAATCTTTTTACAACAGAGAAGAAAACAACTATATTAGATAGTGATTTAGTGAAGTTTGATGTAGATGGTGATAATATTTCCGATAATCAAGACCTTTGTGATAATTCTGTTTTAGAAAATAATATTATGCCTTATGGATGCAGAAAAATAGATACATTCTCTTCCAATATGAAGAAATTAATAGAGTATAAAAAACATAATAAAATAGCATTGCCTACCCCAAATAAACCTATTTTAGTAGTTGAAAAATGGAAGAAAAATACTCCTAAAAAAAATATTAAAAAGAAAAAAAGGAAAATTGTTAAAAAGAAAAAACAGGAGATAAGAAAAGAGCCTAAAATTATAGTTTCAAGTTTTATTGAGGAAAATAGTATTAGTCGTAATGAATTATTAGAAGAGGATAGTTTTGCAGATAATTATAATTTAAAAATGGAGGAGCAGTTTGAGGAAGATAGTGTTGATGGTTGTTCAAATATACCAACTAACTATAAAATAGATAGTGATGGATGTGCTACCTCTGTTACTATCACTCTTTCAGATGGTTTTGAAAATATTGGAAAAACTATTCCTCGTCGTATAGAGACGAAAATATTTGAGTTAGTATCTTTTATGAAAAAGAATTCAGCAGTTACTGCTCATATTGTAGGTTACTCTAGTCGTACACCCGTAAGTAATTATAACTATAATCTTAAAATATCAAAAGAGAGAGCAGAAAGATTGAAAAATGAGTTGATTAAACAAGATATATTTTCTTACCGTCTTACAACAGATGGCAAAGGATATAGAAATCCGATAGCAGACAATAATACAAAATCTGGTAGAAATAAAAATCGTAGGGTTGAAATCCTTTTTTCAAGATAGGTTTTTAATAGAATGAAACAGATATTTAAAACTCTTTTTTTATCCATTTTTCTTTTAAATTCATTAGATGCTTCTATATATGATAGAGGCGAAGATAAAGAGCAACAGAGAGATTTTTTTTTAGATACAGATTTTAAAGAGATTATTCGTTTTGATATGATTAGTTTTAATGGAGATAGGGTTGATAAAAATTCAGTTGGTATTTTACGAAAAATTATACGAAAGATTAAAACATATCCTAACTCTCCTAATAATATAAGAGTATCTATTATTGGGCATACAAATGCTATTACTGAAGATGAAAACGAGGTGAAAGTTAAATCAGATACTTATGCTAAATTTGTGTGTAATATGTTTACATCTTGTTTAACGAAAGAGGATTCAAAACTTAAAAGTACCAAATATGCTTTAATTATTCAAAAGATAATGATTAAAAATAGCATCAACGGTAGAATAACTGTTGTTGATTATAGAAGTGGAGATGATTTGGCATTTAGTGATTCTACACAGAGAGGAAAAGAACTTTCTAACCGTGTGATGATTACTCTATATGTTTTGGATACCCCTGTTGAAGTAAAGAAAGAGAAAATAATTTATAAAGATAGTGATGGAGATGGTGTTGTCGATAAATTTGATAGATGTTTACGTACACCAAGGGGTTCAAATGTTGATAAAGAGGGGTGTGCTTATGTTCGAGGTTATGCAAATCAAAGTCAAGAGATAGTAGATAAAAATTATAGAGAACCACAATCTATATATAATGTTTATGAAGATAGTCGAGATAATGATAGTGATGGTGTAGCAGATGCTCATGATGAATGTCCAAGAACACCTATTGGAGTAACAGTTACTAAAGTAGGATGTCCAGAAGATAGAGATAGGGATAATGTTTTTGATTATAAAGATAGATGTTTAAATAGTAAATTTGGTGTTGAGGTAGATATAGATGGTTGTGCAAAACAGACAAGTTTTCGTCAACGTTTAGCTATAAGTTTTGAGACAGGTTTTGATAAGATAGAATATAGCTCTTTTCCTGAGATAAGAAGATTTAGTAACTTTCTAAAAAATAATCCCTCTTTTTATGTTGAAATAATAGGTCATACAGACAATGTAGGAAGAGCCTCAAAAAATTTAAAACTTTCTCAAAAAAGAGCAGAAGCTATAAAACAAGCTCTTATTATTGAGGGCATAGAGGAAAGACGATTAAGTGCAATAGGAAAAGGGGAGATGGAACCTATAAAAACAAACCGTACAAAAGAGGGAAGAGAAGCTAATCGTCGAATAGATATTAGGTTGTCTTATTAATATGTCAAAAATATTACTATTAGAAGATGATGCTATCTTATCTGAAACATTAGTGGAACTTTTAGAAAGTGAAGGTTTTATGGTCACTCATATTGATGATGGGGAGAAAGCTTTAGATGTTACTTTTATAGAAAATTTCGACCTTTTTCTTTTTGATGTCAATGTACCTTTTTTAAATGGTTTTGAACTGCTTAAAAGTTTGAGAGAGAGTTCAGATATGACACCTACTATATTTATAACTGCTTTGAGTGATATAGCTTCACTTTCTCAAGGTTTTGATGTTGGTGCAGATGATTATATTAAAAAACCATTTGATTTTGATGAACTACTTATTCGTATTAATGCACTACTTCGAAAATCCTATCACACATATAACGATGAGGTAAATATAGCTAGTTTTTGTTTTAAGATAGAAAAAAATGAGTTATATAGCAATAAAAAATTTATCTCTCTTCCCCCTTATGACCTAACTATAACAAAGCTTTTTTTTCAAAATATAGATAAAACATTAGAAAAAGATTATATATTTCAGCAGTTAGGTAATGGAAACGAGATGAGTGAGGGAGCATTACGAGTGCATATCAATAAACTTCGTAAGATAGGATTACCTATAACAACAGTAAAAGGTGTAGGATATAGACTTGCTTCATCATGAAAAAAGTGCTTTTTTTAAGTTTTTTATCACATACTTTATCAGTGTAGCTATTCTTATTTTAGCTGTCGGCTTTTTCTATTTTGAACAGATGAAAGGGCATCTTTTAAAATCGGAAGAGTTTTCTATTATAGAATATGCTAGACATATAAAAATGGATGAAAGTTTAGAAAATTTTGGTAAAGAGTATCGTTATATTATCTCTCAGGAGAGAGAGAAACATATAGATATTCGTAACTTTACATCTACAACTAATCTTTTTAGTAAGTTTGTTCCTATTGAAAAAAATGGAAATTATCTTCAACTTTTTAAACTTAAAAATGGTTATAACAGTAAACTCCTTTCTCTTAAAATGAAAATTATAATTATTCAGTTTTTTTTACTTCTTCTTTTTGCATATATTAGTTATATTCTTGCTAAAAGTGCATTAAAGCCACTTCAAGAGAGTATTATTACTCTTGATAAATTTGCTAAAGACCTTATTCATGATTTGAATACACCTGTGACATCTATTAAATTGAATATAAAAATATTAGAGAAAAATGAGTTACTTCAAAATAATAATGCGATGATTAGACTTAAAAAAAGTGTGCATACTATCTCAGAGTTACATGAAAATTTAACTGTTTTACTTCAAGAGGAAACTTTTCAGATGCAGGTCCTCTCTCTTTGTGATATTGTTGATGATGTTATTCAAACACAAAAACAGATATATCCAGAGATTAACTTTGAGATAAATTGTTCAAACTTAAAACTTAAATTAAATCAAAATGCCACAAAACAGATATTACAAAATATTATCTCTAATGCTTGTAAATATAACTCAAAAAATGGATATGTAAAAATATATAATAAAGGGAATACTCTTTACATAAAAGATAGTGGTAAAGGGATAAAAGAGCCTCATAAAATATTTGATAGACTGTATAGTGGAGAGGATAGTAGTGGAATAGGGCTAGACATTGTTAAACGACTTGCTAACGCTATGGATATAAAAATAGAGGTTCAATCAGATAATAGAGGAACTATTTTTATTTTATATATATAAATAAGAAAATTTAAAGCAACTATGCTATTATCTCATTATTAATATATATGATTAAGGATTAATATCTGATGGAAGCTAAAAAAGATAATACAATACAATATGTACAAGATTTTATAAATAATGACTACTCTTTACTCAAAGAAAATTTAGAAGCTCTTATTAAAGAGTATAAACGTAAATCAAGACGACTTGATAAAATCATTAAACAGAGTGACACACAACAACGTGTACAGGTTGAGTTGAATGATACTATCATGGAGCAAAAAGAGCAGTTAGACAAGCTTTATAAATATAATACACAACAAGAAAATATTGCAAAAAAGAAGTTAGACCTTACTATAACAAATGCACTTGAAGCAAATAAAAGTTATGAAACTGATATTATTTTTAAAGCATCAGATATTTTAAGTGGAGATTTTTACTCTATTCATACACTTAAAGATGGTTCAACTTTAGCTTATATTTTAGATGGTCAAGGGCATGGAATATCTCCTGCACTCACTATTTTTGCTGTCTCTTCAACGATAGTAAGTTTAATCCACTCTGTATCAAATTTTAATGAACTGATAGAAAAACTCTTTCCAATAATTCAAAAGTTTTTAGGAGAGTTTGAGCAACTCTCCTATACTATGATAAATATAATTCCAAATAGTAATGAACTTTCTTATGTAAGTGGAGGGACATATCCATTTTTAGTAGAGAGTAATAATAATGTAAAAAAACATAAAGCAAATAATCTTCCATTTATGAATTTTTCACCTGTTCCTAAAGTTACAAATATCGGTTGTGAATGGGAAAAACTACTTGTTTATACAGATGGATTGGTTGAGGATATAGATAAAGAGTTAGCAGTTTATACCCCTCAAATAATTCTAAGTGATAGAGAAAAACTTAAAGAGGCTCGAAAAATTATCGATAAAAATAGCTATGAAGATGATATTACTATTATTAAGATTTGTAGAGATTTAACTACCTAATATCAACTTAAATATACTCCCATTTTTTATGGGAATATATTGTAAATCACCTTGTAAACTTTTTTTCATAATATTTATACTCATATATAAACCTATTCCTGTACCTTTTCCCTGCTCTTTAGTCGTAAAATAAGGATTAAAAATCTTCTCTTGTATTTTACTTGGGATACCACCTGCATTATCTTCTATGGTAATTATTGGAATGCTATTTTGTTTTGTTACAACTATTTTTACTATCTTTTCATCAGTTATTTGCTCATCAAAAGCATCTCTTGCATTTGAAAGTATATTTATAATTACTTGTTCTAAGAGGTCTTTATATGCCGTTATACTTATATCTTCTTGCATATCTATTTTTATTGTTATATTATGGTTTTTAAATTGTGATTGAAGTATGAGCATTATACTATCTAATGAATCAACTATTTTAAACTCCTTCATCTCTGTGGTTGGTTTGGCAAAATTCATAAAAGTATTGATAGTTTCAGACATTTTTTGACACTGGTTTTGAATAAATTTAGAATCAGTTTGGATTTTTCCCTCAGGAAGTATATTCATACTATCTAAGAGTGATAGGTTTATAGCTGAGGCACTTATTGTATTAAGTGGTTGTCGCCATTGATGAGCTATCATACTTATCATCTCACCCATTTGTGCCTGTTTAGAGTATTGCACCATAATTCTATCTTTTTTAGAACTTTTCTGAACCTCCTCTTCAATTTTCAACTCAAGGGTATCATTTAAGTTTTTTAGTTTTTTAGAGGTTTCTAATAGTTGTTGATGAGTTCTATTTTTTTCTTTTTCTCGTCTTCTATCTACATATGAAAACCATAAAATAATACTAAAAATGAGTAAAAATAGTAGAAGTATATCTTCAAAAATATCATTAAAATTTTGGAGAGACTGAATAATAATATTTTGCTCTTCAATAGAAAAATCGATTACAATAATAGCTTCCACTTCATCTGCTCTGAGTATAGGATAGAGATGAGTAATATATACTGATTTCATATTTTTATGTTGGAAATATTGAGCTTTTTTATATTTATAAACATCATTATATCTATTAATATCCATAGGAAGATAACCCTCTTCAAATTCACTTTTATTTTCAATATTTTTATCACCATCAAGTAAAAATCGAAACTCTTGAGACTCTAAATTCTCTTTATCGATAACATAGATATATTTATATCTTGTTGTTAAAAAACTTTGTAGATTGAGATTAATTATTTCTCTTATATTTTCATTTTGTTTTAAATCTTGATAGATGTTTTTTTTACAATATTGTAAAATTTGAGTAGATAAGTTTTTTGAAATCTGATTAACATATATTATTTGAGTATCATGATTTGTTTTAATAATCTCATTTTTAGTATCTGTAAAAAGTGTGTACACCAAATAAGATAAAAGAATCAATACAATAGCAATAATATTAAATATTTTTGTCATTTAGAAAACCTTTTTAAACTTGAGGGTAATATTAGGTTATATTTCAGAAGAACTTTACTCTTAAACTTTATCTGTGGACGGCTTTTTCTCCAATAAAATGCACCAAATGAGTTTACTTTCGTTTTAAAACTTCTATAACTGGTAGAGAATAATGGTTTACTTAAACACTCTTGAGATAAAAAAGTAAACTTTGAACCTATGAGAATAGTAGCTTCCCGACAGGTAGAAACTATGTTGAAAACTTTAGAATATTTCATTAACTCTTGAGTCTCTGTATCTACATAAACATCTAATTTTTTCTTATCAAAAATAGCAGGAAGAATCTTTTCATATAGATTTAACTCATAATTTTCAATCGAAAAGAGCGATGTTAGACAAAATAATAGTATAAGTAATAGTTTCAAAATAGGTATTCCATACTGATAATAAATGTTTGGTCTATGGATGGTATCTTTAAAGGAGTTTCAGAAAGACCTGTTAATGGGTCTACTCTCGTAAAAATTGTTTCTCGTGCTTTATTTAGGATATTTTCACCCTTAAAAGCAAAAGTTAAATCATCATTGTAATGGTATAAAACACCAGCATCATAATCTATGGTAATTTTATCTGATTTTTGATTATCTTGATAATAGATTATTTGATTAAAAATATCAAATTTTTTATAACTATTTATATTTTTAGCTACAATATTATATCGATTTATCTCTCCTAAATCTAAATAATTTTTTGTTAAAGTATGCCCTATATGAATATATAGTTTATCATAGTTATTATAATTATGTTTCCATCTAATAAACTCTCCATAGATAGTTATCATCTTATTTTGATTATCAAGTAAACCTCTATCTTTTGTTGGTAAGAGGGAATCATATTTTTTTATCATTCCAAAAGCTAACTCAAAACTATTAGCTCCTTTTGTATAGATTAGATTGTTAGATACTGTATCTGATAGTTCAGGTTTTTTTTCCCCCTCTGTTATATAATAGTTATAGCTATTGACTAAATATGGGTCAAGAGGTGCTTCCATATGTGCAAATATTGTTTTAAATGTAAAGTTGTCATTTGTATAGGTATACCCAGCTCTATACATCAATAAATCATCTTTTTGAATAGAATGGTTATTTCTTATTTGTGAAGCTTGTACTCCAACTGATAGTATCATGTTATCTTGAATAGAGTATTGATTTTCGACAAAAATATTTGCTACTTTTTGGTTTGTATTTCCTGTTCTTTCTATTTCTGTATTATTTAATTTTAGCTCTTCATATTTAAAATCTTTATATCTATATTTCATTCCAACTATAAGTTTATTATTTGATGTTATATATCTATATTTCAGTGTTGTACTTATCACATCGGAGCTAGTTTTTGTATCAATTTTATTGTAACCCAAATTTATATCATCTAAAAAATGAGTTTCTGTTCCTAAGTAATCATAGTTTATAGATAAAGAGAGATTATCTATATCTGTGTTATACCCTATATGTAGAGAGTTCATATCTATAACTGATTTTTTTGGAGTTGCATTAAAACTATAATTTATAAACGCATCTTTTTTTTGCTGTAAAACATCTATAATCAGTTTATTTTTTTTATCATAAACAGAAGCAAAGAGATGAGAAACATCTTTATCTCTTGAAAGAGTATTATTGTGACTTTTATATTTTTTTCTTTTATCGATATATCCTGAAGCATAAGCAAAATAGGAAAAATTATCTAACTCCTCTGAGTTATGAACAATAGCTCTTTTTGCACCATAGTTTGTTCCCTCTATTTTTACTTTAGAACCTGCATCTTTTGATGCTTTTTTAGAGTAAAGCTTTATAAGAAAAAAAGTTACTTCAGCACTAAATTCGTACGATGGATTTTTCGAATAAATCTCAATATGGTCCACAAAATCAAGGTCAATATCACCAAGAGTAAACAATCCACTTCCATATAAACTTGTAGTAATCTCTTGCTCATCTATAAATATTCTAAAAACATTAGAGTTATAGGGTTGTAATTTTGCTAATGTTAAAGGGTCTGAAATAGCAAATCGATTTTCAGCATAACTATATGGAAATCCTATCTTTAAAATATCTTTGAGTGTTCTAACCTGCATTCTTCGTAATTCATCTTTGGTGTATACTGTATATACACCACTATTCTCTTTTTTAGTCTTTGCTGATAAATCAGTTTTTACTTTTATATCTGTAAGTAATTTATCTATATTGAAATCATCAGCAAATATATTAGTTACAAAAAATGATAACAAAACTATTTTAAACTTTTTTATATTCATATATAAATCCTTTTATTTAAATATTTAACCATTTTCGAGCTACAACTCTCAAAGCTTCAGGGTTTTCTGAAGCAAAAAATTTTAGGTTTGGTTTTTTGTATCTATATCTAAAATTAAACTCTTTTTGTAAATATTCTACAATAGCATCACCAGAATGGATGAAAACAGTCTCTTTTGTAAAATATTTTTTAAGTGATTTAGATAGAAGAGGGAAATGAGTACATCCAAGTATGATAGCATCAGGAGTTGTAATATCTTGAAAATAGTGTTTAAATGTAGACTCTAAAATCTCTCCATCATAGATACCCTCTTCAACAAGAGGAACAAAAAGGGAAGTTGCTTTAGATTCTAAGTTGTAAAACATCATTTTCTTTAAACCTATCTCATAAGATTTAGAGCTTATAGTTGCTTTTGTACCTAATATTAATATATTTGCATCTTTATCTGTAAGTGCATTAGATGTTGCTAAAATCCCAGCCTCAACAACCCCAATAATAGGAAAGCTAGAGTTTTCTCTCATCTCCTCAAGAGCATAAGCACTCACAGTATTACAAGCAACAATAATAAGGTCTAACTCAAAATTTTTAAAAAATTCTACTGCTTCTAAACCATAACGGATAATAGTATTTTTATCTTTAATTCCATAGGGAACACGAGCAGTATCACCATAATAGATAATCTCTTCAAAAAGTTGATGTTCTAAAAGTGATTTTACAACCGTTAAACCACCTATTCCACTATCAAATACACCAACTTTCATCTTCTAATCCTTCTATTCAAATTTTATGATTATAACAGAATAGCTTTGAATTCTATTTAATACAATTTATTGTAGTTTGGTGTTTATTAAAATATATTATACTATTAATTTTAATATAGTTGTTGGTAGTTTGAAGTTTACTAAAATAGATAATATTTATATTGTTTCACTTGATTTTAAACTACTCTTTTGATAGCATAAAAAAATAGATTAAAATTAAAAAAAAGAGTAAAAGAATGAAGACAAAATCGATATATATATCAGCACAAGAGATAAATGCCGGAACACTATTTGTATCTATGGGTATGATGGAGATACTTAAACGTAATCTTTATAAAGTAGCTTTTTTTAGACCTATTATATATAAGAGAGATATTATAGATGGAGATATTAGCTTTATACTAGAAAGATACTCTTTAGATATGAATTATGATGAAGCATATGGATTTGATGTTGCTTATGTAGAAGATATGATAGCTTCAAATAAAACAAATACACTTATAAATCAACTCATTACTAAGTTTAAAAAGCTAGAGAGTGAGTATGATTTTGTACTATGTGAAGGAATTCGACGCTCTTTTTTAAATAGTAACATAAACTATGACCTTAATATTAAAATAGCTCAGAATTTTGGCTCTGCATATATAGATATTATTAATGCTAAAGAGAAAACTGCTAAAGAGGTTTATGAAAGTATTCAGATGGAGTATGAAAATATAGTACAACAAGGATGTTCTCACTTTGCTACTATAATAAACAGAGTAGATAAAGAGAAAAGAGAGATATTAGAAAAAAGTATAAAAGATTGTGATGCAACTATCTATCTTCTTGATGAGATAGAGGAACTTAGTTTATTAAGTGTCAAAGATGTTATAGATTCACTCAATGCTAAAGAGATACTTGTTGCAAAAGAGGATTATACAAGAAATATAAGAGCTGTAAAAGTAGCAGCACTGAGTTTAGATAACTTTTTAGACCATATAGAAGAGGATGATTTAGTTATTGTTCCCGCTGATAGGTCAGATATTATCTTAGGGCTTTTAGGTGCATTGTACTCATCCTCTTTTCCAAATGTTTCTGCTATTGTATTTCCTTTTGATATGGATACACATCCAAATATTAAAAAACTTATCTTAGGATTAGATAGATTTAATATACCTCTTATTAGTGTAAAAACGGATACATACCAAACAGCAAGAGCTATATCTAAAATTCATTCTCGTATAAGAGTAGAGAGTGAACGAAAAATAGCACTTTCATTAGGATTGTTTAACTCAAGTATAGATGTAAAATGTATAGAGGAGAAGATAGCAAACTCTCATACAGATGTAATGACTCCTCTTATGTTTGAATATAAACTTTTTGAGATTGCTCGTTCAAATAAGAAAACAATTGTTTTACCTGAGAGTGAAGATGAGAGAATTTTAAGAGCATCAGAGATAATTTTACTCCGAGATGTAGCAAATATTATTCTTTTAGGAGATGAAAAAGAGGTTGTAGCAAACGCTTTACGATTAGGTTTAGATTTGAGTAAGGCGACTATTGTAGACCATAAAAATTCTCCATTGATGAAAGAGTTTGTTGATAATTTTTATGAGATGAGAAAAGCGAAAGGGTTAAGCTATCAAGCTTCAGAAGATGCGATGCTTCATAGAAACTATTTTGCAACAATGATGGTACAGTTAGGCTATGCAGATGGAATGGTAAGTGGAGCAATAGGCTCAACAGGCGATACAATAAGACCAGCTTTACAGATAATAAAAACAACACCAGATACTTCCATAGTCTCAAGTGTATTTTTTATGTGTTTAGAAACAACTGTTTTAGTCTATGGTGATTGTGCAGTCAATCAAGACCCAGATGCAAAAGCATTAGCTCAAATCGCTCTATCGTCAGCAAAAACAGCACAAAGTTTTAACATAGAACCAAAAGTAGCAATGCTTTCTTACTCAACAGGAGAAAGTGGAACAGGTGCAGATGTAGATAAAGTAAGAGAAGCAACAAATATAGTAAAAAAATCATCAGATATTTTAATAGAGGGACCAATCCAATATGATGCAGCAATAAATAAAGCAGTAGCGAAAAAGAAACTCCCAAATTCAAAAGTAGCAGGAGAAGCAACAGTATTTATATTTCCTGACCTAAATACAGGAAACAATACATACAAAGCAGTGCAACGCTCAAGTGGAGCAGTAGCAATAGGACCAGTTTTACAAGGTTTAAATAAACCTGTGAATGATTTAAGTAGAGGTTGTTTAGTTGCAGATATTGTAAATACTGTTGCTATTACGGCGATTCAAGCAGGAAATAATTGAAAATTTCACTTTTTTCTTAAATAAATTTGATTTATAAGATAAAATAAGATATACTTTCAACGATGAAAGATGAGGCTCGAGTTCATCTTTAGTGTGTAATTTTGTAATTTTTGCTCAATTGTTACCTAAAGACTCTCCAATTTTTGACTCCACTTCTATGGAAGTGATTTTTTTATACTAAAGGTATTACAATGGCAGAATTAAAAGACGGCAAGATTAAATGGTTTAATGACGAAAAAGGTTATGGTTTTATTGAACAAAACGATGGTGGAAAAGATGTATTCGTACATTTCCGTCAAGTAAATAACCCAAATGGTGGACGTGTTTCTTTAGCTGATGGTCAAAATGTTACTTTTGAAATCGGTGAAGGTCAAAAAGGTCCTCAAGCTGAGAATGTAACTGCTCTTTAATTAGCACACTTTCTTAACTTACAGGCTTTTATGCCTGTAATGTATATTTCTTCTTTTAACTCCCCCTATTATTTTCAAAATATTTTTATTTATTAACTAAGTATAGTTGCTAGCTAGCTTTCTACTTACTTCGCTATGCCAATTATAGTCATATATTTCTTTGTAACATTCGCCAATTTTAATATCAAAATCCATCAATATTTTTTTAAATTATCTATATCATTCTTTATAAAAAGGTATAATTCCAAATCAAAAAAATAAAGGAGAAAATGGTGAAAAAAACTATTTTAATAGCAAGTGTAGCATTAGGAATTTTATTTAGTGGGTGTACTCAAGAGATGCAAAATAAATTTGGTCGAAGTATGCAAAACTGGACAGGTACAGATGGTGTTTTAGATATATATATGGGTGAAAAACTTGTACAACGTTATATCAAAATAGATAAATTTACAACAGCAACATCAACAGATGGAGATACAGCGAGAAACTATCGTTATGCTTATGGGTACTTAGATACTAATTTTAACTATAAAGTAGATGAGGGAGAGGAAAAAATATATTTTGAAGTAAGTAACTTTTCTACACCATATATCTTTTACTCAAATCCTAAACATTAATTACAGTGAATATATTAGAACTTTTTAAATACCTCATAGAGTCTAAAAGTGAAACACCAGATGATGGTGAGCTTTTAGATTTTATAGAGAACTATCTTCCTGAGTTTAAAGCTATTCGTATAGATGTTTTTGATGTTAAAAATCTCTTTCTCTATAAAAAGTTTGGAGAGGGTGAACATCTCTGTTTTGCAGGACATGTTGATGTGGTTCCAGCAGGAGAGGGTTGGAATAGTGACCCTTATAAGTTAGTTGAAAAAGATGGCTATCTATATGGTCGTGGAACTCAAGATATGAAAAGTGGTGTTGCTGGATTTGTTCAAGCACTCAAAGAGGTAAAAACTTTTAATGGAACACTCTCTTTACTTTTAACTTCTGATGAGGAGGGTGAAGCAGAGTTTGGAACAGTTGAGGTTTTAAAATATCTTGAGAAAAATAGTATGCTTCCCGATTATGCCGTAGTAGCTGAACCTACATCTGAAGAGAATTTTGGAGATGCCATAAAAGTAGGGCGACGAGGTTCTATAAATGGTTACCTTACTATAAAAGGAAAACAGGGTCATGCAGCCTATCCTGAAAAATCTCTAAATCCTATACATATATTAGCTCCAAAACTTCACAATATGGCAGGAATAAACTTAGATAATGGAGATCAGTTTTTTTCTCCTAGTAAGTTTGTTATAACAGATATTCGAGCTGGAATGGAGGTAACAAATGTTACACCAAATGAGTTAAAAATGATGTTTAATGTAAGAAATACAACATTAACAACTCAAAAAGAGGTAAGAGAATTTGTTGCTAAAAACCTTGATGGTATTGAATATGAGTTAAAACTTACACAAGGTTCTTATCCTTTTAAAACAGATACAGATACAAAAATAGTAAAAACGATAGATAAAGCGATAGAAAAGATAACAGGTTTGCAACCAAAACACTCAACAGCTGGTGGTACAAGTGATGCTAGATTTATGGCACCGATGGGTATTAAGGTTATAGAGTTTGGTGTAAAAAATGATACTATCCATGCTGTAAATGAGAGAACTACTGCAAAAGAGGTTGAAGAACTTTATCTTGTTTTTAAGAACTTAATTGAGATTTGGAGATAAATAGAGTGAAAATTTTACTTATTGTGATTGGATTGCTCTCTTTTTTATCTGCATCTGAACTTCATTGGAATAGTGATTATAAAAAAGCACTTCAAGAGGCTAAGATACAAAACAAAGATATCTATATGCTCATAACAGCAAGTGATTGTAGATGGTGTAGAAAATTTGAAGATGTAACACTTTCAAGAGCTGAGGTTATAGAGCATTTGAAAGAGAAATATGTTTTATTGTCGATAGATAGAGATTTTGATGATGTTGATAGGCGCTTTAATCTTAAAAGTATTCCAAGACACTACTTTATAGATAAAAATGATAAAATTATTCATACCTTTTTAGGTGCATGGAAAAAAGATGATTTCTACTCTTTTTTAAAAGATGTAGATGTAAAAAAATTAAAAATAGAGGAAAATAGATGAAATTTGTACAAACAAACAATGCTCCATCGGCAATAGGTCCATACTCTCAAGCAGTAGTGGCAAATGGTATGGTTTACACTTCAGGTC
>CAYOKX010000011.1:0-28867 GCA_964404655.1 uncultured Sulfurimonas sp.
AGAAGTGAAGATGGTAAAAGAGTTGCTGTTTGGATAAAAACAGAGGTTCTGGAGTATGAAAAAGAGCTGAAGCGTTTACAGATAGAACTCTTAAAGATGCAAAACCATATTAAAGATACAGGTGAAAAAGTTTTAATGATTTTTGAGGGTCGTGATGCAGCAGGTAAAGGTGGGACTATTAAAAGAATTACAGAACATCTTAATCCACGTGGTGCTAGAGTTATCGCTCTTGATAAACCTAGTGATGTGGAAAAAACTCAATGGTATTTTCAACGCTATGTGCAACATCTCCCATCTGCTGGGGAGATAGTTCTTTTTGATAGAAGTTACTATAACCGTGGTGGAGTTGAGCCTGTTATGGAGTTCTGTTCTCAAGAGGAGCATAAAGAGTTTTTACATGAAGTTCCAGAGTTTGAAAAGATGCTTATAAACTCAAATATAAAGATATTTAAATTCTATTTTTCTGTTTCAAAAGAGGAGCAACAAAAACGCTTTAATAAACGTCGAACAGACCCTTTAAAACAGTATAAGCTCTCTCCAGTAGATGAAAAATCTCAAGACCTTTGGGATAAATATACCATAGCGAAATACTCTATGCTTTTAGCTTCACATACCGACCATTCTCCTTGGACAGTTATACGTTCAGATAATAAAAAGAAAGCTCGTATAAATTGTATAAAATATATTTTAAGAAATATTAATTATTCAGATAAAATTTCTAAACGAGAATTGAAAACAGATGATAATATATGTATCTCTGCAAGTGATGAGATTCGTATTATGGAGACTGAGATGTCATTGAAGAGGAATTAAAGGGATGAGTGAGGAGATAGAGCAAAAACTTTTACGTCAAATAGAAGCTTTACAAAGAGATATAAAAGAGTTAAAAGGGAGTGATAAAAAAGGTATTCCCACTTATAGTTTTAGTAAAATAAAGTTTTCAGATTTAAAAAAATTTGTAAAGATAGAGCAAAATTTTATAGATGAAACTATTTTTAATGAGTGGTTTTCTTATGAAAAAAATATCTCTACTGATGAGGTTGTTTTTTTAAAACAGTTAATAGAAAAAAATAGAAAATTTATAAATTTATATCATGAAGAGGATTTAAAGATAAATTTTATAGCTCCTCTAATCAGTAAAATAGATTATTTTCTTATTTCTCAAAATATACGAAACTATTATAATGAAAAATTAACATATAAAACAGAAAAATTTATACTCAATGGAGAGACAGATTTTGTAATATCTAAGGGGCTAGTTGGAAGTGAAAGACCCTATTTTTTTATACAAGAGTTTAAAAAAGGTTTTGAAAATTCAAATCCAGAACCACAACTTTTAGCAGAACTCATCTCCGCTGTTGAACTTAATAATGAGTTGAGTATGAAGGGTGCATATATTATAGGAGAGCGATGGAATTTTGTGATTTTAGAGAAGTTAGGAAAAGATAAATATCGCTATTTTGTGAGTAAAACTTTTAATAGTGTCAATATAGAAGATTTAAAAGATATTTATAAAAATATGCTTTATATAAAAAATGAGATTTTAAAAATAGTTGAGAGAGAAGAAAAATAGAAATAAATTTAATTTCTTTTGCTATAATTTGTGAAATAAAAAAAAGGTAATGTATGTTAAAAGATTTGAATAAATATCTCTTTATGGTAAAACTAGGCTATAAATATATACATATTTTTAAAAAAACTTTTTACCATCCCTTTATATCATTGAAACCTGCTTATAAACAGCTTTCAATAGATCGTCAAAATTATTCAAATGGTATATTGCAAAATCTGAATATTGAAGTTAATATTGTTGGTGAACTTCCAAAAGAGAATAAAATTCTTTATGCTATAAACCATCGTTCTTTACTTGATATTATTGTAATGGAACATATCTTTGCTACGGCAGATAAAAGTGGTACTTGGATAGCTAAACAGGAACTTTTTGATGCGGTATATGGAAAGTTTTTCCTTTATAGTGGTTGTATGAGTGTTGACTTGAACAATGGTAAGGGTTTGTTAAAATTTTTCAAAAATATGAAAAAAACACTCAAAAAAGTGGATGACCTTAATATCTATATCTTCCCAGAGGGTGAAAGATATAATGGAGAGGGTGTAAAAGAGTTTCAGAGTGGTGCGCAAAAGATAGCGAAAGCCAATAAACTTAAAATAGTTCCTATCTTTATATATGATACACTTGAAACAGTTTTTAAAAACTCTCCTTATAAGGAAACAAAAGTGGTTACTGTTCATATTGGCAATATTATAACAGAGGGTGATTTAGAAACAAACTATAAAGAGCTTATGCAAAGAGCAAAGGAAAAGAGTGATGACTAAGATGAGATTGGGTGTAAATATAGACCATGTAGCAGTATTAAGAGAAGCAAGACGAGTAAATGACCCAGATATTATGCAGGCACTTTATGTTGCTACTCAAAATGGTGCAGAACAGATTACTATTCATTTACGAGAGGATAGACGTCATATTCAAGATAGTGATGCTCAAAAAATTATACAAAGCTCTAGTGTTCCAGTAAATTTAGAGTGCGCCATAGATAAAGATATTTTAAATATCGTATGTAACTTAAAACCTCATCGTGCAACTTTAGTTCCTGAAAAGCGTGAAGAGGTTACAACAGAGGGTGGTCTTGATGTTTTTAACTATAAAACAGAGTTAGAGTTTGCCATAGAGCAACTTCATGATGCTATTATCCCTGTATCTCTTTTTGTAGACCCAACCATAGAAGCGATGGAGGCATCTAAAAATCTTGGTGCTGAGATGGTTGAGCTTCATACTGGAACATTTGCTAATCTTTTTGCTATGCTTAACTCTTCACTTCCATATTCAAACCACTCTGTTAAAGAGCTAGAACTTCCTCGTTATGAACTTTCAGATAGATTGGAACAATCCTTAGAAGATATTAAAAAATCTGCTACTTATGCAAATAAACTTGGTCTTGAAGTGGCTGCTGGTCATGGTTTGAACTATCATAATGTTCATGAGATGATGAAGATAGAGGAGATAATAGAACTAAATATCGGTCAAAGTATCATCGCTAGAAGTGTGTTTAGTGGTTTAGCTGATGCTGTTAAAGAGATGAAAAAATTAACGACTAGGTAACAAAAAAAATGAAAAAAATAGCTATAAGTATAGGTGACCTTAATGGTGTAGGTATAGAGATAGCCTTAAAAGCTCACGATGAAATCTCTAAAATTTGTGAACCTATCTACTGTATAAATGAGAACCTATTAAATCAAGCTCTCAAAATTCTAAAAAAAGAGATACCTAAAAATTTCACTCTTTATAGTGTTGAGGGTGATTTTACTATCGAAGTTGGTACGGTTACTCAAGAGAGTGGAGAGTACTCCTATAACTCTTTTATGAGTGCAATTAAGCTTTGTGAAACATCTCAAGCAGAAGCTGTTGTAACTATGCCTATTCATAAAGAAGCGTGGATGATGGCAGGGTTAGAGTATAAAGGGCATACAGACCTTTTACGTAAACATTTTAATCAAGATGCGATAATGATGTTAGGGTGTGAAGAGATGTTTGTAGCACTTTATACAGAGCATATCCCTCTTAAAGATGTTCCTAAAACTATACAGAAGAAAAGTTTAGTTAGTTTTTTTCTTGCGTTACATAAAAGTATAGGGGATGAAAAAGTAGCTGTTTTAGGTTTAAATCCTCATGCTGGAGATAATGGTGTTTTAGGAGATGAGGAGAGAGAGATAGAATCGGCTATACAAGAGGTTAATAATATTTTAGATAAAGAGTTGTTTGTTGGTGCTATTGTCCCCGATGTAGCTTTTACACCTCATTTTAGAAAGAACTACACCTATTTTGTGGCGATGTACCACGACCAAGGGTTAGCACCTTTAAAAGCACTCTATTTTGATGAAAGTGTAAATATCTCTCTAAGTTTACCAATAGTAAGAACATCCGTAGACCACGGAACAGCTTTTGATATAGCGTATAAAGGTCAAGCAAAAACTATCAGTTATATAAATGCTGTGAAAAGTGCTATAAAGTTGATAGAGAAAGATTAAAAGTTTAAATCACTTTTTAATCTTTCAAACCCATCTTTTATATCCTCTTTTTGCACACTCTCTTCAAGGTCGATATAATAACTATAAACCATTTTTCCATTTTTTTTGAGTGTTAGATTTAGATAACTTGTAGGAAATTTTTTCAATACTTTCTTATCTAAGTTATGGGTACTGTTACAAACTATATCATTTTTTTGAGAGATATTGAGTGTAAAATCACATTGAGATTTAAAAGTGTAGAGAGTGTTTATTGTTTCAGTAAGATATTCATCTGGAGGAAAAACAACCAGTCGCATACACTCTATCTTTTCATTAGTTATATTTTTATCATAGATAGTGACTAAAGATTTATCGCTACAAGCAGTTAAAAAGAGTAAACTAAGCGAGAGAAGAGGGGATAGTTTAGAGAACAACTATCGCTTCTTAAAGATTAGAAGTGTTTTATCTTCTGTATCATAAAGTGAAAAAGTCTGTTTCTCTATAAGCTTTAAACTACTGAGTTTTTGAAATAGTTTTATTTTATGAAAATGTTGTACTATGCTATCTTGATATTTTTTATAAGTTGCATCATCTTGTTTCTCAAAAAGTGTAAATTTTGTAGTGAGTTTATCGTTTTCAAATTGAGCATCTACACTTAAAAACTCTTTCTCATTTTCACTACTCATAGTTCCCTCTGCAACATCACTAAAACCATAAAGAGTATTTATATCTGCTATAAAAATCCCATCATCATTAAGTTTTGTAGCGATAGCATCTAAAAAAACTATAAGCTCCTCTTTATTCATAAAGTTTAAAACATCAAATATACTTACAATAGCATCATATCTACCCGTAACATCTTTAACATCTATACACTCAGCATCAAGACCATCGCTAATACACTCTTCAATCATAAGAGAGCTTAAATCAACACCCTTACACTTTACACCATCACTTATCATCCGAGTCATAAAGCCACCACGACCACAACCAACATCCAAAAGAGATTTGATTTTATACTCATCTAGTTCTGAACGATAAAGGTCATAAAGTGCTTCCGTTGCGTCTTCTATACCTAGAAGATGTTCCGCTTTTGCATATAAATCTAAGTTAGTCATATTAAGCTTTTTGCTCCGCTTTTATCACTTCATTTATCTTTTCATAAATATCTAAAACTTCATCTTTTTTAGAGATAAAAGAGTTTTTATTTGCTATAAGATATGTTGAAGATGTCATAATATCCTCTACAACCTCTAAACCATTCTGTTTCATAGTTGTACCTGTTTCTACAATATCTACTATCATATCTGCAAGACCTATAAGGGGAGCAAGTTCAATAGAACCATATAGTTTAATAATCTCTACACTTACAGCTCTCTCCTCAAAATATCTTTTAGTGATATTTACCATTTTAGAAGCAACTTTTAGTTCTGGTTTATTGAGGTCTAGTTTTTCACCTTTTCTCATACCGATAGAAACTTTACATACTCCACGACGAAGGTCAAGTAAACGAACAACATCAAGACCCTGTTCCTCTAAAGTATCTAACCCTACCACACCAATATCTGCTGCTTGATGATAAACGTATGTCGCAACATCTTGATTTCTTACAAGTAAAAAACGAAAGTTTGGTGTTTCTAAAATAAGTTTTCTATCATCAAACTTAAAACTATCACCAAAAATAGTTTCAAAAATTTCAAGTGTCTCTTTTGCGATACGACCTTTTGGAAGTGCAACTGTTAGCATAGATTAGCCTTTTTTATAATTTTTTTCATTCCATTAAATATCAATAATTTTTCAGATTTTGCATCTAAAAAGAGTTTTGAAAACTTATCGGTATCTCCACCTGTTAAATATATATCTATATTGTGAGAGATAACTTCACTATAAAGCATTTTTAAGAAGCCATAACTTATAGCATCTCTGGAATTTTTTGGCATTATATCGAAGTCACACTCAAAATTGAATGAATAATCTAATGCAGTTGAAATATTTTTGTAAGTTTGTGCCATCGCTTTTACACCAGGATAGATAAATCCCCCTTGAAAGATACCATTTTTAACTACATCCACAGTGATAGCACTTCCAGCATCAACAATAACACCATTAAAAACAGCTTCACAAGCAAAAATTCTATCAACACCCATTGTTTCATAATAATTTGTTATATCGACATAATCCTGTAAATTGAACCAGTTTTCTAAATTGTTCAAAGTATCTTTTAATTTTTGATTTACACAGATATAAAAAACGCTCTCTTTTAGAGTAGATGGATTAAAACTTTTTACACTCTCTTTATAATCTTTTTTATCATCTAAAAAATGGTAAGATGTATTTCCAATATCACATAATAACATTAGTAAAGTTTCCAACTATGAGCTTTAAAAGATACTTTTGCTTTTGAGCAGAGGGGTGCATCTATAAAAAGTACTTTATGTTTAAAATTATGGTCAAAATATTGTATCAATTTTGCAAATATAAGATTAAATTTTTCAACATCTTTTATAAGCACTCTGCTTTTTTGGCTTATAACTATGATAGCCCAAAAATAACCATTCATATCTGTTGCTTTGTATATCTGTATTTTGTTTCGTATTCCTAACTCTTTAGGTGTTATCTCTAACATTTTTTTATAGAGTTTCCCTTTTTTTCGTAGAGCATCAACTACTGTTTGCATCGGTTTACCTTTTAGAAATCATATTCATATAATAGCAAATTATTTAGTAATATAGCTTATATTGACGATTAAAATATAAATTTATATTAGTTTAATCGTCAATTTTATATACTTTTAAAAATTTAAAAGGAAAAAACTTGTTTAAATATATATTTATTATCTCATTTTTTATAATTCTCATAGGATGTGATGCTTCAAAACCTCACAAGAATTATGATGCAAAAAAACTTATGGAACAAAAATGTTCATTGTGCCATAATTTAAATATGCCTCCTATTGTTTCAGATGATGAGTTGGCTCCTCCCATGATGGCTGTTGCTTTTCATGTAAAAAGTTTTGTAAAACCATCAGATGAATCACAACGAATAGCGAAAGCGATAGAGTTTGTTAGAGATTATGTGTATGCTCCTGCATTGGAAAAATCTTTTTGTGATAAAGAGAGTTTAAAAAGATATGGTTTGATGCCATCACAAAAGAAAAATGTACTAGAAGGAGAGTTAAAAGCTATTGCTACTTATATGTTTCAACACTATACACAAGAAAATCTTACTAAAGCACAAGAGGAACAAAAAATATATAATGCACTTGAAGAGGGTCATAAAATAGCTTTAAAATATAGATGTTTAGGTTGTCATGGATTTACAAAGAAAATTGTTGGTCCATCATTAAAAGATATAGCTCAAAAAATTACTATGGATGAGATAAAAGATAGTATAAAAAATGGAAGTAGATATAAATGGCAAGAGGCAAATAAAGCAGTTATGCCTCAGTTTAAAAATATGAAAGAGGATGAGATTACAGAGCTTTCTAGTTGGTTGAAAAAACAGCAATAATTATAACGAAAATGTATAGTTAACTTTTAGTTAGAATAGAAACTTTAATAAAAGAATATAATAGATATGGTATAATAAAGCCAATCAATAAACCTCATAAAAAAGGAAAGAAAATGAAAAAAATTGTCGGCATACTTTTTGTTATGCTCGTAACAACTAGCTCTTCAAATGCTTCTGCATTAACTATGGATATGGCAATATCTATACTTAAAGAGAATAACTTGGAGATTAAAATTGCAAAGCTTGACCAAAGTGTTGCAAAAAAAGATGAAAATTTTGCTAATGGTAACCACTACGGTAAGATAGAATTTTTACAAGATATAGCTTATTCTGATGATGCAGGAAATGTATTTGGATTTAAAATAACTTCTCGTGAAGCTACATACAGAGATTTTGGTTTGGCTGAATATCAAGCAGACCAAGGTGCAATTACTCAAGGTACTGCAGTTGATACACCTGAAGAACAACAAGCCGTAGATGAACAAAATGATAAAAAATATGATGCACTAAACTATCCAGATGCAAGAGCATTTTTTCAATCAAAGATTCGATATGAAGTTCCTTTTTTTACTGGATATAAACTTACAAACTATGTAAATATCATGAAATCTATGACTAAGATGAAAACATTGGATAAGCATAAAGTTATTAACGAAAAAATTTATCAACTTAGAAAAAGTTTTTATGATATGGCTCTTTTGAAGAACTCTACAAAAAACTTAAAAAATATTTTGAATAATATTCATAAACTTGAAAATATGACAAAAAATATGATTGATGTTGGATATGCTAAAAAAGTCGACCTTTTAGAAGTTCGTGCAAAAAAAGGAAATGTTGAACGATTACTTATGGATATGAAATTAAATCAAAAGTTACTTTATCACTTTATAAGTTTTTTACTTAATAAAAAAGTAACAGCAATTATTCCGCCAAAATCAAGTATGCCTATGCCTAGAATAAACTCTAAAGAGATACTTGAAAAAAATGTAGATATTAAAAGAGCTTTAGTAGGTTTAAAGATACGTAAACATATGTTGGGTGTAAATCAAGCAGCAAATTATCCTATGATTGGTGCTTTTGCAGAGTTCGCAACAGCTGATGATACATTTTTAGGTGATGCAGGAGACCATGCTGCATATAGTTTCGGTATGAGACTTAGTTGGAATCTTTACAATGGTGGTATAGATAAAGCAAGTATAGAAAAAGCAAAAATTGAACTTATCAAAACAAAAACACAAGTTCAATTAGCACGTAAAGGTATTGGTCTTAAAATTGCTAAAATAAGAACAGAGATAAAATCTTCAAATGAGAAAGTTATCTTCTTAGAAAAAGAGTTAGCATTGGCAAATGAGATTTATAATAACTACGAGGGTAGATATAGAGAAAAGCTTTCTTCTATGAGTGATGTTATTATTAAACAATCACAACAGATTGAAAAGATTTTAGAGTTACAAATGGTTAAAAATAAGAGAAATGAGCGTATTTTCGCTTTAGAAAAATTAGCAAATGGAGATTTATAGATGAAAAAGTTTTTACTAGCAACTGCTGTTCTTAGTGCTACACTTGTAGCTGAGACAATTACATTATCTGGAAGTATTATTTCAGATAATCAGAAGATGATTACAAGTCGTTTTATGGGATTTGTAACAAGTGTAAATGTATCTGAAGGTGAACAGGTTCGTAAAGGACAAGTTCTTTATACTATCGATTCAAGAGAGATAGATTCAGCAAAGCGTCAAGCACAATCTGGGCTTCAAATTTATGAAAATCAGTATCAAAATCTTAAGATAAATCTTGCAAGACATAAAAGATTGTTAAAAAAAGATATGGTTTCAAGATATGAGGTTGAGAATTTAGAACTTGCTGAAAAAAATCTTAAAGATATGATGAAAATTGGAAAAGCAAGACTTGCTGAGGTTGAAAATCAGTATGTTTATTTAAATGTAAAAGCTCCAAATAGTGGAGTTGTTGTTTCTAAAAACATTAAAGTAGGAGAGATGGCTATGCCAGGTATGCCTGCTATTGTTTTATCAGATTTAAGTAATCTGAAAATTTCAGCAGAGATAGCAGAAACAAATCTTGCACTTATTAAACATGGTAAAAAAGTAACAGTAAAAATACCCTCTTTAGATATAGTAACTATTGGAAGAGTAACAGCTATTATACCAAATTCAAATCCTATGACACATACCTTTAAAATCAAAGTTTCATTTAAAACTAGAAATCGTTCAGTTTATCCTGGTATGTATGCAACAGTTGATATAGATTAAGGTGATAAGATGGGTAAAATAAAAGAAGAACATGAGTATGAAGAGTATAAACCAAGCGATTCGGCTGGTATATTAGCAAAAGCATTTATTAGAAGTCCATTAACTGTTGTTCTTGGAGTATTTTTAATAGCTATCGGTTATATCTCTTTAATTATTATGCCTAGAGAGGAAAATCCTCAGATGGTTGTGAGTGGTTCAACGGTTATTGTCGCTCTTCCTGGAGCTACTGCTGAGGAGGTTTTACAAGTTATAGTGAAACCACTCGAAAGAAAGCTAAAAGAGGTAAAGGGTGTTCAGCATCTTCATGGTATGGCTTTAGATAATGTAGGGATTGTAAATGCTTCATTTTTTATTGGTGAAACAAAAGCAGATTCAAATCTAAAAATCTATGATAAAATTATGCAAAATAACTCTATCTTCCCAAAAGGGGCGAGGAATCCTTTAGTAAAACCTTTGGATATAGATATAGATATTCCTATTGTAACAGTTGCTTTTTACTCAAATGACCCAAATGCAGATCAAACAAAACTATATGATTCTGTAAAAGAGATTCAGTACCATATAAATAGTTTACATAATGTTGCCGTTACAAATATTAAAGGTGGACATAAAACACAATTTAATGTAGAAGTAGATATTAATAAACTTGCAGGATATAATCTTTCTTTAGGTCAAATAGTAAAATCGATAGAGTCACTTGCTTATAATGTGCCTCCTGTAAAAAACACTACAAAAGACCATCAATTAGCGATAGTTTCAGTAAAAAATGCGATAGATAATGAAAAAGATATTGGAAGAATTATTGTTGCAAGTTATAGAGGTTCTCCTATATATCTTTATCAAGTGGCAAAGATTAAAAAATCTTATGATATCCAAAATTTTAAATCAAGTTATATTGCTGTACAAAGAAGAGATGGTGGTTTTTCAGAACAGAAACGTCAAGTTACATTAACTGTTTCAAAACTTCAAGGAACAAATGCTGTTAATATCTCAAATGCTGTAAGAGATGAGTTAGAACTTTATAAAGATTATCTTTCTCAAAAAGGTATAAATTATGTAATTACAAGAAATGATGGTTCTCGTGCTGATGAAGCTGTTAATGAACTTGTGTATCACCTTGTACTTTCTATTATTATTATTGCTGTTCTTCTTATTTTTGTTCTTGGATGGAGAGAGTCTATTATTGTTACAGTGACTGTTCCTATGATTCTTGCTGTTACACTTTTTGTGGCTTATCTAGGTGGACAAACTATAAATAGAATTACACTATTTGCATTCTTACTTTCTCTTGGATTACTTGTTGATGCTGCGATTATTGTTATTGAAAATATTCACAGACATTATCATAATATTGAGAGTAGATATGAACCTGTTGATGACCTTATGGTAAGAGCAACAGATGAGATTGGACCTGCAACAAATATTGCAACACTTGCTATTATTATGACTATGGTGCCTATGGCATTTGTTGGTCAGATGATGGGTCAATTTATGAAGCCTATACCACAAAATGTACCAGTAGCACTTATTGCTTCACTTTTTGTTGCTTATATATTTACTCCTTATTTGGCTGTACGTATGTTAAAAAGACCAGATTTTGATAAAGAGGGAGGACATCATTAATGAATATTTTTGATAAATATGAAAAGTTTCTAGCAAGAAGTATACAAAATGTTTTAGAGAGAAGAATTATTTTAATGATGACATTGATGGCATTTATTTTTTCTATTCTTATGATAGCACCAACAAAAATGGTTTTAGCCAAGATGTTACCAGGTAAAAATAATGATACTTTTACTATCTATACAACATTAGCAAATGGTAATTCTATATATATGACTAAACAGGTTACAGATTGTGTTGTAGAGATTGTTCAGCAGGAAAAAGAGGTTTTAAATATTGAAACATTCTTAGGTACTGGTTCACCTCTTGATTTTGCAGGGCTTATTAAAGGTTCTCATTTTAAAAATTCTGAAAATGTGGGAGAGATAGTTGTAAATATTACAAAAGGTCACCATAGACATGAACCATCATATATGATGGTTCAAAGAATGAGACCAATTATTCAAGATACATGTGAACCTTTATATAAAGATACATATATCTCCTTTGTAGAACCACCAGCAGGACCTCCAACTATGGCGGCTATTGTAGCTGAAATATATGGTAGTGATGCAGGTGGTATTCGTAAACTAGCAGTAAAAGTAGAGAATTTATTTAAGGGTATAGAGGGCTTAGTTGATGTAGATTCAACGGAAGATGAAGTATATGATACTTTTGAAGTAGTTATAAATAGTTCAAAAATTGCTCGTTCAGGTGTAAATATAAAACAGCTAAATAATATTTTATATTTAGCATTTGAAGGGATGGAAATATCTGTTAAAAATTCAAAAAAATATAATGACCAGATACCTATCTTCTTAACATTAAGTAGAAAGTCAAAAGCTTTTACAAAAAAAGATATACACTCAGTAAGAGCAAAATTAACATCCTTAAAACTAATGAACAATAGAGGGATGATGATTCCTATTACAGAGTTAGTGACAATTAAAAGAACAAAATCTCATCCTATCATATTAAGTAAAGATTTACGTCATCTTACAAGTGTTATGGCTGAAACAGATATGGTTTCTCAAGTTTATCCACTTATGGAAGCTAAACAGCTTATTATAGATACATTTGCTAATGATTATAAAATTAAAACTGTTGGTTTATTTGATTTACAACTTACAGATAGAAAAACTTTACTTATCTATGACCTTCATTGGGATGGTGAGATGCAAGTAACACTTGATACATTTATTGAGCTTGGTGGTGCATTTATTGCTGCATTGGTACTTATATTTTTACTGATGGTTATCTATTATCAAAGTTATACAATTAGTGGTATTATTCTTTTAGGTTCATTTCTTTCTATTATTGGTGTAATTATGGGTCATTGGGTTATGGATGTGACTACTAAAGATACTTTTTTCTTAACTGCAACATCTCTTATTGGATTTATTGCTCTTATTGGTATTAGTTCTCGTAACTCATTACTTCTTATAGATTATACAAAACAGTTAATGATAGAAGAGGGTTTAAAACAACATGAAGCTATCGCTAAATCAACTGCAACTCGTGCAAAACCTATTTTTCTTACAGCTGTTGCGATTATTTTAGCCTCAACACTACTTGCTGGAGATGCTGTTTTTGGTGGTCTTGGTGTAGCACTTATTTTTGGTACTATTGCTGCTGTTTTTGTTTCATTACTTGTTGTTCCTGTTCTTTTAAATATAGCAAACTTAACAAGTCATTTTCGTTTAGAAGATGATGATAAAGATAGTGATGATAAAGATAGTGATGAGGAAGAATATGAGGAGTATGAAGAGGAAGATGATGATATAGAGGAATTTATTAAACATCGTTAAGAAAGTTACTCTACATCTTAATAATTGAAGATGTAGAGCTATTAGAAAATTATTTTAGCTTACCATTTCCATAGTTTTGGAAAAGGTAATTAGTAGTTTTTTCGATATCCTCTTTTGAGATAGGTGCTTTAAAATGGGTAACCATTTTTAGTACTTTTTTATGCCAAAATGTACGAGACTGTTCTCCTTGGTTAAGAATATAACCAAAAGAGTGACACATTATACAGTTTGTATTTATAGAGTCTAATCCTTTTGCCTCTTTTAATTTATAGTCAATATATGGTACTTCCATATCTGAATTTAATTGTGCAAAAAGTGTTGATAGAGTTAATCCTGTAAGTAATACTATTTTTTTCATTATCATCCCCTAAACTACTTGAATTTTAACAGTATCTATACCGTTATATTTATATCCACCATGATTCCATGGAACATCTTTTGCTAATGGTTGCTCTTCTCCTAAATGATTAATAGCTTTAGTCATAATTGTTGTTGTACCTTTTTGATTTGGTTTAAATGAAAATCTAAAACCTCTGAAAGAATATCTATCTATATGAGCTTCTAAAATTGCATTTTTCCACTCTTTTCCACCATCAGTAGATACACGAACCTCTTTTATACCATGACCATCATCCCATGCTACACCACGAACTACAAGATGAGAATTTTGATATACAGTTGTTTTATTTGTAGGGTATCCTATTACTGATTTTACATTCATTGTAGTAATAGGTTTACTTATTTTAGCTCTATTTGTTGGTGTTTCACTCTCTGTTTCATTGTCTGGAATACGATATGCTACATCCATAAAGAAAAGATGTTTATAATCTTTTGTAACAGTGATATTACTTAGCATTTTAACCCAACTATCAGAATAATGACCGGGTATAACTAAACGAAGAGGAAAGCCATTAAGGTATGGTAAATCCTCTCCATTCATCTCATAAGCAACGATAATATGGTCATCAAGTTCATCTATTTTCATCTCTCTAACAAAGTTGGGTGTTTCATAATAAGCAGCTTTATCTTTTCCATTAAAACCTATCCAAACAGCATCTTTTTGGATTCCTGCACGATGTAATATATCTTTTAAACGAACTCCTTTCCATTTGGCACAACCCATAGCTCCACTACCCCATTGGATACCACCTGCAATAGGTTGAAAAGCTGAACGACTATTTCCACCACATTGAAGAACTGCTGTCACCTCAACTTGCTCATACTCTTCCTTCAGTTCTTGTAATGAAACAGATAGTTCTTTATCAACTAAACCATTAATAGAAATTCTAAATGTTTCAGTATCTATATGTGTAGGGATTTCAGGCATATGCCATCTGACGAAAAACTCATCATTTGGAGTGATAGATTTACTAAAAGTTTCTCTTGGTGATTCAAGAAGTGGGGGTCTATCTGAGTATGTTATGAGTGGCTTTTTTTCAGGAAAAGCTATTTTAGAAACTTTTCGAGAGTCAATAGGTTGTCTAGTTACACCAGCAGATGCTATCGATGAACCGAAAACAATAGCTGAAGCAGCAACAGAAGTTTTGAAAAATTCTCTTCTTTTCATATTTATTATCCTTATAATTGTATATTTGACTATTATAGCAAATTCTTATTAAACTAAATAGGAAATTTAGACTTAAACTACTTAAATAATATTTGTTATTATTATAATTAAGAATAGATTAATATACTCTTTATCATTACTTACCCCAAACGAAGCAATAAAAAGCTAAAATCACACAATAATATTTTTGAAGGAAACTTTTTGTTAAATCTCCCTAATGCTTTGGCATTTTTACGTATTCTTATCGCCCCTTTTATGTTTTGGATAATATTAAATCCACAAATTTTTACAGATAATGGTTTTCATATATCGTGGAACTACTATTTTGCATCTTTACTTTTTGTCTTAGCATCAGCTACCGATTTTTTTGATGGATATATAGCAAGACAATGGAATCAGATGACTATGCTCGGAGCTATCTTGGACCCATTAGCTGATAAGATGCTAACTCTCGCTGCATTTTTAGGTCTTATGATGATAGGGGAAGCTTCAGCATGGGCTATCTACATTATTATCGTTCGTGAACTCTTTATAACAGGTATTCGTACTGTTGCAGTGAGTGAGGGTTTAGAGGTCAAAGCATCGTGGGCTGGGAAAGTAAAAACTGTTTTTCAGATGATAGCTATCGGTTTTTTACTCATGCACTGGCCATTTGGTGCAGAACTTTTATGGTTGGCAACAACATTAACAGTTTACTCAGGGTTAGAGTATCTTTGGGGATTTAAAAATGCTCTTGTAAAGGATAGTAACAAATGAGTTGGTTGATATCTCTTTTAGTTCTCTCTGGGCTTATATTTTTTCACGAACTAGGGCATTATAGTGCTGCTCGTTTGATGGGTGTATATGTAGAAGTTTTCAGCATAGGGTTTGGGAAGAAACTTTTCTCTTTTAGAGCTTTTGAAACACAATGGAGTATCTCAGCTATTCCATTAGGTGGATATGTGCAGATGAAAGGACAAGATGACAGTGACCCAACAAAGATAAGTATGGATGCAGATAGTTACACTACAAAAACACCTTTACAAAAGATATTTATACTTTTAGCAGGTCCATTAGCAAATTTTGTAACAGCTTTTATACTTTATTTTATGATAGCTATGGGGAATCCTCCTGTACTTTCTCCTGTTATTGGTCAAGTAGTTAAAGATAGTCCAGCTTTTATAGCTGGTCTTCAAAAGGGTGATATTATTCATGCAGTTAATGCTCAAGAGATAACAACTTGGAAAGATATGGCACTTTTAATAGCTTCATCAAAAGAGAGTTTAAATCTCAAGATAGAGAGAGCTGGTTTTATAGAGTACAAAATCTTAACACCAAAACTTACAGAAACAAAAAATATGTATGGAGAGACTATTCAAAGAAAGATGATAGGGATAGGTGCTTCAGGTGAAACATATCCACTGGAACTTGGCTTTTTTGAGATGTTAAGTTATGCAACTACTAAAACAATAGACTCTTCAACGATGATTTTTACAGGGTTACAAAAACTGATAGTAGGGGAGGTTCCAGCTTCTGAACTTGGAGGGGTGATAAGTATAGTAAAGATAACATCCGATGCAAGTGAGGCTGGTTGGATGAGTGTACTTTTCTTTGCAGCACTTATAAGTGTAAATTTAGGAGTGTTAAACCTTCTGCCTATTCCAGCCTTAGATGGTGGACATATAATGTTTAATCTTTATGAGATGCTTACAAAAAAAGCCCCGAGTGAGGCAGTTCTCATAAAACTAACACTTGCTGGATGGGTGCTTCTTTTTTCTCTGATGGGACTAGGTCTTTTTAATGATATTCATAGGTTAATAGGGTAAATTCTTTTCCCTATTAATCTCTATAAAAAGAGACTTCATCTAAAAATTTTATAAAAGCTTCAGGTGCTATATATCCAGCATCTTCATCATAAATCTTTCCATTAGAGTTTAGAAAATAGTGTCTTGGTGCTCCATATTTTTCAAATTTATCTGGTACTATATGTTGGTCACGAGAAAGATAAAGAGGAATAAATTTTTCGTCTAGTTTATTTATTACCTGTTTTTGAGAGAGAGTTTTCTCTTTAAACTTTTTACAAAATCTACACTTATCTGCACCTATAAAAAGATATATATCTTTATGCTCTTTTTTTGCAACTGTTAAAGCTTTTTTATAATTATGTATCCAATTTAGTTCAGAACTAAAGAGAGAAGTTATAAAAAAGAGTAATAATAGTATTTTTTTCACTTTTATCCTTTTTAGAAATATAATATTAAAAATATACTTTAAATGAAATTAAGCTAAAATCACAAGAAATATAAAAAAGTAGGAAAAAATGAACGAAACAGAATACAAAATATATATAGATGATGTAATTAGAAGAGTAGAGGATGCTAGAATAAAAGTTAGCCCTCATCATATAGTGAAAATTGTTGCTATTAGTAAATATTCACAAACTCCTGAGATAGAAAAACTTTATAACATTGGACAACGTGCATTTGGTGAAAATAAAGTACAAGACCTTAAAGCTAAAAAGAATGAACTTGAAGAGTTACCTTTAGAATGGCATTTTGTAGGGAATTTACAAAAAAATAAGATAAATAATCTTTTAGATATTGACCCATCTTTATTTCACTCGTTAGATTCTTTAGAGTTAGCATTAGAGCTTCAGAAGAAATTAGAGTCAAAAAATAGGAACTTAAATGCTCTTTTACAGATAAACTCAGCAAAAGAGGATTCAAAAAGTGGAGTAATGCCAGAAGATGCTCAGAAGTTATATGAGGAGATTAAAAAAAGATGTCCAAATATAAAACTTAAAGGAGTAATGAGTATTGGAGCGTATAGTGATGATAAGAAATTAGTACAAAAAAGTTTTGAAACAACATACAATATATATAAAAATTTAGAGGGAGCAACTATCTGTTCTATGGGGATGAGTGCTGACTTTGAACTTGCTATTGAGTGTGGGTCAAATATGATACGACTCGGGTCAATTATGTTTAACAAATAAATTTTATTTAATTATTATTTTTATAAGATAAAATATCAGTTCTAATTATAATTTAAATAAAAAGGTTTAATATGACAAAATCAATTCTTTTGGATAAATTTCCAATTAATAGTTTAGAGATACAAAAAAATGAGACAGAATTTACAAATATCGACCAATTTTTAGTATATTTTCAAGAAAAAATTGAGGTACACCCAATAGCTGCTTTTATAGCTACATTTGACCATTTTACACATACATCATCTATTAATGGTGATATTGATGTAAATATGAAAGATGCAAAAGCAGTGATTTTTTGTTTTGGTTCTCAAATACCAAGTAGTAAAATCTTAGCTGCACGTCCAAGAACTATTGCTATTGCAGAGTATGAAAATAATTTTGTTATAGAGTTTATGGATGCTCCTAATGAAAAATTACAACTTGTTATGGAAGAATGGTCACATAATCTTATAGTCAAATAGTTTTAATTTAAAAGCCTCGGTTATTCGAGGCTTTTTTTATAAAAATATTTCTAGTATAGTAAATGCCAAACTTTAATAATGCTTTCCATATATATAATAGTCTTAATCAAACTATTATATATATTTATTGTTCTTCTATTTATCTCTTTTTTACTTTTAATAAAGTATCATCATAAAAATTATGATTTGGATGAATACAGATGAAAGTACATATACCCCTTAAAAAAGTGATAGATAACTCTTACGAGATTACAATAGATACATTGCAAGAACAATATTTTGATACAAAAGTAGCAATAATTACAAACCCAAAAGTAGCAGGTTTACATTTAGGTTATCTTCTTTCTAAAATATCAGCGAAAGAACTTTATATTATTACTGTTCCAGATGGTGAAGAGTATAAAAATCAGCAAAGCATAGATTTAATATTAGAATCCCTTTTTAATCATCGTTTTAATCGAAAATCTTTATTGATAGCTTTTGGTGGAGGTGTTATAGGTGATATGACAGGATATGTTTCAACTATATATCAAAGAGGTATCGATTTTATTCAAGTGCCTACAACATTATTATCTCAAGTAGATGCAAGTGTTGGTGGAAAAACTGGAATGAATAATAGTTACGGTAAAAATCTTATAGGAGCATTTCATCAACCAAAAACTGTTTTAATTGACCCTAAATTTTTAACAACTTTAGCATCTCGTGAATTTGGTGCAGGTGTTGCTGAGATAGTAAAAATGGCAGTTACTTTTAATAAAGATTTCTTTGAATTTTTAGAAACTGCAGATTTAACACAATCAGATATTTTACAAGAGGCTATCAAAAAAGCGGTTCAAACTAAAGCTGATGTTGTAGCAGAAGATGAGAAAGAGCATGGTATTCGTGCAGCACTTAACTATGGGCATACTTTTGGTCATGTGATAGAAAATGAAACAAAATATAAAAAATATCTCCATGGAGAAGCTGTCGCTATCGGTATGGTTATGGCAAATGAAACCTCAGTGAAAATGGGTATAATGAGTGAAGAGGAAGCGATGAGAGTAGAAAACCTTTTACTAAAATATAATCTTCCCATAACTTATAAAATAGAAAATAGTGATACATTTTATGATACATTTTTCTTAGATAAAAAAAGTTCTGATACAAAAATAACTTTTATTCTTCCAGTTGGATTAGGTGATGTGAAGATAACGGATAGTTGTGATAAGAGCTTAATTATAGATGTATTAGATAAATTTAAAGATAGCTTATAGATTATGAAAATATTATTTCTATTTTTACTCTCTATTTTTATTCTTTATGGTGATGATAATAATTTAACTCAAAAACAGATTATAGAAAATAATATAAAAAAAGAGTATTTAAAGCAAGAGGAGATTAAAGCAAGTAAAATTAACAACATAAAGATAGAGAAATATTTAATAGAGTTAGAATTAATTGAGCAAGAGATTTTACAAGAGAAAGTTTGGATGAAAAGTTATTCATCCTATCTTACATCTTTAGAGGTTCGAAATAGCCTTAAAAAGATAAGAAATAAGATAGCTTTTTTAAAACAGCAGGGTAACTATCTTGTAGATAAAGATTCTCTTAGCTCTTTGGTTTCAAAAGAGAGAATCTTAGCAACTCAAGTAAACCGTTTAGATGAGAAGGGAAGTGCTTTGTTCTCTAAACTCTTAACACCTCCTATTATAGAAAAAGTTCCTGAGATTACAAATCCTTTTGATGTGTTTACAGGTATATCTCTTATTAAAACTTTTAACTCCAATTTACAAGATTATCTTCAAAGAAAAGAAAAAATCACGACACTTATATCTTTGATTAGAAAAGAGAAAGATATATATACTCTTATTTTAAAACTAGAAGATGACAAAAGATATATTCAAAAGTTAAAAGATAAAACAAAGCAATTAGAACGCTTTGAGATAGCACTTGATACTATTGCTGTAACGGCTGAGGTATATCAAAAGAGGCTAGAATCATTTGAAGCGAATATTCAAAGAGATATTAAAAAACAGATATATAGACTTATCGATATAGCAATTATTATATTTGTTATTATTTTAATCTTTTTTCTCTTGAAGTTAGTTGTTAAAAAATATATTACAGATAATGATAGATTTTATATGGCAAATAAGATTATCAACTTTACCAATATAACATTGATTATGATTATTCTTTTATTTAATTATATGGAAAATGTAAGTCATCTAGTAACTATCTTAGGTTTTGCTTCAGCAGGTATCGCTATCGCCATGAAAGATTGGTTTATGAGTATCTTAGGATGGTTAGTTATTGTATTTGGTGGGAGTGTCCATGTTGGTGATAGAATCCGTGTTGATATGGATGGAATGCACTATGTAGGGGATGTTATGGATATATCACTTTTACGAATTACACTTTTAGAGGATATAACATATACTACCTATGTAAAAAATAGACGAGCTGGAAGAATTATATTTATACCAAATAACTATGTTTTTACAAGAATGATAGCAAACTATTCTCACTCCTCTTTAAAAACTGTTTGGGATGGTATAGATATAACTATAACATATGAGTCAAATCATAAAAAAGCGATGCACATCTGTAAAGAGATAACAAAAAAATACTCTAAAGGGTATACAGATATAACAAGAAAACAGTTAAATAAGATACGAAGTCATTATAGTCTTAAAAATACAAATGTTGAACCAAGAATATTCTCTTTTATTGAACCGTATGGTTTAGTTATAAGTGCGTGGTATCTTACAAATGCCTATGGTACATTGACACTTAGAAGTTCTATATCTATGGAAATTATTGATGCTTTTAATAAAGAGGATGATATAGAGATAGCATATCCTACACAAAAAATTCATGTAGATGATGGTTTAAGAGTTAAACCTAGCTTTACAGAACATGAAGTAGTTTAAGAATAATTAGGATAGTATACTACCCCAAAGAAATCAAACAACAATTTTCAAACTATTATTCCTAAAAAGATAAAATGATAAGAAGCCAAGAGAGGGTAAAGATATGAGTAGAAAAAGAACAACATACACAGCGAAATTTAAAACAAGATTTTTAGGAGAGATAGAGTTAACAAATTCTATCTCTTCTTATGGATGTGATAAACAGCTTCATTTTCATCATCCAAGAACTATAAATATATAAAAACTGTTATTTTCTACCAAAAAACTTATAATAAAAATCACTAATAAATCGTAATTTAGTTCTACTAATAGCCAAAGAACCTTTTGTAACTGTTCCACTTGTTACAGTTGTTCCTGCTGCTATCATAACATCATCTTCTATCGTTACAGGTGCTACAAGTTGAGAGTCACTTCCTATAAAAACATTTTTTCCTATGATAGTTTTAAACTTATTTTTCCCATCATAGTTACAAGTAATAGTTCCAGCACCAATATTTGTACCACTATCAACAGTAGCATCGCCAATATAACTAAGATGACCAGCTTTTACACCTTTAAGAGTACTTTTCTTTACCTCTACAAAGTTACCTATATGAGTATCTTCTATATTTGATAATGGACGAAGATGGGCAAGAGGACCAACATCTGAATTCTTAACAACACTATCTTCTATTACTGAACCAGATTTAATATGAGAGTTGATAATAACACTATCTCCTGTTATTCTACACCCATTTTCGATAATAGATTCACCATCAAAAGTTACACTATCTTCTATATAAATAGTAGATGGAAGTTGCATAATGATACCACGAGCCATAAGGGCTGTTTTAATTCTATCTTGCATAATAACTTCACTATCTGCTAAATCTTTTTTAGAATTTACACCTTTAAAATGTTCCTCATCTACTAAAAGAGGTGCTATTTTTAAACCATCTTTTTTAGCCATAGCGATAACATCTGTTAAGTAATACTCCTCTTGTGCATTGTTGTTATCTAAAAGAGGGATATATTTTTCTATAACAGCTTTACTAAAGGCATATATACCAGCATTTACAGTTGTAACTTTTAGTTCATCTGCATCAGAATCTTTTTGCTCTACTATGTATTGAACTTGCTTGTTTTCTATAACAACACGTCCATATCCATCAGGATTTTCTAAATCAAATATAGACATGATAACATCAGCTTCTATATCTAAAAAACCTTGCAGTGCATCAGATGTTATAAGAGGCATATCTCCATTTAAGATTAAAACTTTCTCATTTTTCGGAGATACATTTTTCATAGCTCCACCAGTACCTGGGAAATTTTCAGCATCTTGTACTACAAATCTGATATTATCAAAAAATGCCTCCATCTGTTTTTGAACTTCCTCTTTTTGATGAGCAATAACAACAGTAATGTCATCAGAGATTTTTAATGATTCTTTGATAATATGAAAAAGCATAGGTTTTCCACTTACACTATGAAGCACTTTTGCTTTAGATGATTTCATACGGCTACCTTTTCCAGCAGCTAAAATTATGATACTTGTTTTATCTTTCATTATTCAATCCTTAAAAAATTATTTGATGATTTTACCATTAAAATTTAAAAAATCACCATTAAATTAGTTTAAAATATATTTTGTGCTATTATAAGAAAATAATTAACAGTAGGGTTTGCAATGGATTTAGGTACAGTTATCGGTATGGTGCTGATTATGGCACTTCTTTTAGGTTCTATGACTATGGGTGTTGGTGTTGGGGCTTACCTTGATGCACCATCAGCATTAATTGTTATAGGTGGTAGTATAGGGGCATTGATGATCTCTTTTAAACCATCTCAGATGAAGCAGTTTACAAAAATCTTTATGATAGCTATTAAACCACCACAAGAAGATGTACCTGAACTTATTAAAAAACTTGTAGAGTTTGCAACAGATGCGAGAAAAGAGGGAATTTTATCATTAGAGGCTAAAGTAGATGCTGAGGAAAATGCCTTTTTAAAAAAGGGTTTATCTATGGCTATTGATGGCAGTGAACCTGATACAATACGTGAACTTTTAGAGATAGAGATGGAACAAACAAATACACGTCATAAAATCAATGGTTCTATATTTAATCAATGGGCTGGACTTGCTGGAGCAATGGGTATGGTTGGTACCCTTATAGGTCTTGTTGCGATGCTTCTAAATATGGCAGACCCTTCAGCTATTGGTCCATCAATGGCAGTTGCCTTACTTACTACCATGTATGGTGCTATTATTGGGAATGTTTTTGGAACACCTATATATAATATTTTAGCTATTAGAAATGATGAAGAGACACTTGTTCAAGATATGATTTTAGCAGGTATTATGTCTATTCAATCTGGTGATTCTCCTCGTGTACTAGAAGCGAAACTTTTAAGTTATCTTCCTCCAGTTGAACGTATAAGTCAATTTGACTAATGAGAATTAAATAATGGCTAAAAATAAATGTCCAGATTGTGAAGAGTGTCTTCCTGCATGGTTAGCTGCTTTTGGAGATTTAATGTCTCTCCTTTTATGTTTTTTCGTTTTACTTCTTTCAATGTCAAGTATGGATGCAAAAAAAGTTTCAGAAGCGATAGGTTCTCTTTCAGGTGCTATGAGTGTTTTAGAGGGTGGAACACAAACAGAAATATCGAAAAAGAGAATGTTAGAATCAACACCTATCGATTCACAAGATGAAACAAGTGAATCGGTAAATAGAATTCAACAAGCTGTTATGGATTCAAATGAGATGATGGAAAAAGGAAAGGGTGCAGATATTATCTCTCTTGAAGAGGCTCAAGATGGATTTGTTATAGCACTACCTGCCTCTTTACTTTTTAAAGCTGGAAGTGCTACTATTGAAAACGAGGATGCACTTCTTTTTCTAAAACGTATAGCTTTAATTATAGAAGAGTTACCAAACAGTATGGATGTTAGTGTTCAAGGACATACAGACAATGGAAAACCAGGGAGAAATAGTCCCTATAAAAATAATTGGGAACTTTCCTCTTTTCGAGCTATCTCTGTTTTACAAGAGTTATTAAATGATGGTGTAAAACCAAATCATATAAGTGCTGCTGGATATGCAGAATTTAAGCCATTAGCAACAAATGTAACGAAGAGCGGAAGAGAAAAAAATCGTAGAGTTGAGATACATTTTTATGGTTCAGAATCAGATGATGAAACGAAAATAAAACAATCAGTTTTAGATAAGGCAGTAAATAATTAATGGTTAGAGTCTTATATCTGTTATTAATTTTTTCTGCTATAGTAGGTGCTGAATCAGTTGAAATTCCTACTATGAATTTTGAGTTAAATGCACCAAAAACACCTGAACAATTAGTAAGTTCTTTAAATGTACTCGTTCTATTAACACTTCTTTTTTTAGCTCCAAGTATGGTTCTCGTTATGACAACTTTTACACGCTTTGTTATAGTGTTTGGATTTTTACGCCAAGCATTAGGAACACAGCAAGTTCCTCCTACGCAACTTTTAGTGATGTTGGCGATGATATTAACATTTTTTGTGATGGAACCTGTTGGTACAAAAGCTTATGAAGTTGGCATTAAACCCTATATGGAACAAAAAATAGGCTATGAAGAGGCATTTGAAAAAACAACTTTACCTTTTAAAAACTTTATGATTAGAAATACAAGAGAGAAAGATTTAGCACTTTTTTTTAGAATACGAAAGATGGAATCACCTAAAACAGTAGCAGATGTCCCTCTCTCTATTGTTATTCCAGCTTTTGTTATTAGTGAGTTAAAGACAGCTTTTGAGATAGGTTTTTTACTCTTTTTACCATTTTTAGTTATAGATATGGTTGTGGCTTCTATTTTAATGTCTATGGGTATGATGATGCTTCCTCCTGTTATGATATCTTTACCCTTTAAGATACTTATATTTGTACTTATTGATGGTTGGAATCTTCTCATAGGTAATTTAATTGCCTCTATAAAATAAGGAAAAAAAATGGATTGTAAATATTTCGGTGAATGTGGTGCATGTAAGCTTTATGAAAATGGATATGAGTATCAGTTAAATGATAAGTTAGAGTTAAATAGAGAAAGATTTACCTCTTTTTATAGTGATGAGATAAAAGTTTATCAATCTCCTCAGTCACATTACCGTTCACGTAGTGAGTTTAAAATATGGCATACAGGCGATGATATCGCTTATGGAATGAACCATATAGATAAAAAAGGTGTGGTTTTAGTAGATGAATGTCCACAAGTAAATCAACATATAGCCGAACTTATGCCAAAACTTTTACTAGCGATAAGAGCAAAAGATGTTGGTTTTAAACTTTTTGGTATAGATTTTTTAAGTTCATCAAATGGTGAAATAGTAGTATCTTTTCTCTATCATAGAAAATTGGATGAGGAGTGGTTAGTATTGGCTAAAGAGATAGCTCAAGAGTTAAATATATATATTATTGGTCGTTCAAGAAAACAGAAATTAATAGTTGGGCAAGATTATATTACAGAAAATTTAAAGATAGATGATGAACTATATAGATTTAATCATATAGAAAATAGCTTTACTCAGCCTAATCCGAGAGTTAATGAACAGATGGTATCTTGGGCTATGAAAAATTTATCTGATATAGAGGGTGACTTACTTGAACTCTATTGTGGAGCAGGAAATTTTACTATACCATTTTCAAAAAAATTTAAGAAAGTATTGGCGACAGAGATATCAAAATCTTCTATAAATGCAGCAAAAGCAAATATGGTTTTAAATGATGTAACAAATATTGAGTTTGTAAGAATGAGTGTTGAAGATTTTGTACAAGCATTAGACGGTGTTCGAGAGTTTCGACGTATGCAAGAGATAGATATAAATTTGTATAATATTAATACTATTTTTGTAGACCCTCCTAGAAGTGGAATGGATGAGGCATCATGTAGATTTAGTGCAAGATATAAAAATATATTATATATATCTTGTAATCCTGAAACTTTAGTACGAGATTTAGAGATACTTTCTCAAACACATAATATTGTAGATATGGCACTTTTTGACCAATTTCCATATACACATCATGTTGAAATGGGTGTCAAGTTAATAAGAAAGCGTTAGATGAAAAAAATATTAATAATTAGTGATGGAGATGCAGGTAAAAATTTTATTCAGCGTGCAATAGAAACATACACAAGTGAAAACATCTATTATGTAGTTGAACTTAAAGCAAATCAATATAAAGATATAAATTCTGCAAGGTTCAAATTTTATGAGTTTGACCCAACAAGTCTTTATAAACTCTCAAATCTTTTAAAGATGGAGTTTATACAGGTTTTTATTGCTGTTGATAATCAAATTGATGCAGAACATACAATCAAAAATATTAGAACTATTAAAAAACAGCTTCGGATTATAGTTCTTGATAGATGGAATCTAAAAAATATAGATCATAATGTTATTTTCATAAAATCCAATGAAATTTTAGCATCAAGGCTTTTAGATTATCTTCCAAATGTTCCCGTAATTGCTCAAAATGTTGGAACGGGTGAGGGTGAGATAATGGAGGTTCTTGTTCCTTTTGGTAGCTCTTTTGTATATAGACATATAGGTGTTATAGAGCAAAAAAATTGGCGTATAGTTGCTATTTATAGAAATAGAAAACTTGTAATGCCCTCACGAAGACGAATGATACAGCCTAATGATTTGTTGATTTTAGTAGGTGAACCATCTGTTTTAAAATCTGTTTATAAAGCTATTAAACAGGAATTAGGACAATTTCCTGAACCTTTTGGTTCAAATCTTTATCTTTATATAGATATGAATATTATAAACTTAAATACTATCGAAGAGTTAGTTCGTCGTGCTGTTTATGTACATAAACATTTTAAACATAATTTAATTATTAGAATAGTGAATCCAAATAATATAGATATTATTCGATATATAAAAGGGTTTAGAGATGATAATATTATTATCAATATAGAATATGATATAAAAGATTTTCAAGAGTTATTTTATAGTGATGTAGAAAATTATCATATTGGATTAGTTATAGTTTCTAAGGATATTTTTGCGAATTATAGAGTAAGAAATATTTTATATGGAGTTCATCTTCCTGTACTTAAAATCTCAGATAGGTCATTTTCATTAGTGAAAGATGTTTCCTTAATATTGGCAGATAATAAAGATTTAGAAAAAGTATCTGCAACTATTTTTGATATATCAGAACAGATGGGTTATAATATGGAGCTTTATAACTATGAAAGTGAGCATCAAGAGTCAATAAAAGAGGTTATTCAACACTACTACGATTTATCAACAATTTTTTCTAAATCTATTAAGGTACACAATACTTCACAAAATCCTATTAGAATTTTAAAACAGAAAGATAACTTTCTTCAGATACTTCCATTTACACAAAAAATAAAAAGTAGACATATCTACTCTATCTTTTCAACAGATAATGAAAAACTATACTATAAACTTGATGATTATCATCAAATATTTATTCCTATTCAACTCTAATCTAGTACCTTCGTCCAATTTACAAACTTCCTAAAACAAGCTAAAATCTTCTAAAATAAAATTATTTTAGGAGTCTCTTATGTCAAAAGCAGTAGGAACTATAACAGAAGTTGATGGGAAAGTTTATATAATAAGTGCAGATGGTATTGTTCGTAAAGCTGTGGTTGGTGAAGAGATTTTTTTAAATGATTCAGTAGAAACACTTGATGGTTCAGCTATCCAAATGCAACTTAACAATGGTGAAACTCTTTTATTAGATGAATCAAAAGAGGTTTTAATTGATGAAAGTGTAGCAAGTGATAGGGCATTTGTTGAAGATGAGGTAGATGGTTTTAACTCTTTTGAAACAGCATCAGGAGAAGACTTTCATTCATTAAATGGGATGAGTTATGAGGTTGCAGATACAAATTTAAATGCAACAGATACTCAAACAGATGAATTAACAAATAATAGTAGAGATGAAACGCAAAATAGTAATGAACTAGATAATAGTTATGATATTTCTGAGCAATTTTTAGAGGAAGATATAAGTTTAATTGCTGACAATAGAGAGGTGTATATTCCAAATATTGAGCATTCTGATATATCTGAAATAGGAACAGTTACTGAGATAAAAGATAACCCTACATTGGTTGATTTACCTAATCAAAAAAGTAATGATACAGAAATTGTAAATATATCAATAGTAGACTCAGGAACAGTTAAAGTAAATATCCCAAATAGTGTTGTGGCTGGTGATAAGTTAATGATAACTATAAATGGTGTTACTAGTGAGGTTGTTGTTACACAAAGTATGATAGATACAGGGAGATATGTAACAGATAGTATTGTTGTTGTTAATATACCAGAGAATGCGGAAGTTGGAGATATTATTGATTTAAATATTAATGGGAATACAACTGAAATAGAAGTAACTCAAGAGATTATTGATAATGGTAAATATGAGCAAGTAATCGAGAAAAAAGATGATGGAAAAAGTTTAGAAGTTTCTGCAACTATTATTAATAGTAATAATATTTTAAATAAAGAGGAAACAGCAGAACAAACTGAAACAGCAGAACAAACTGAAACAGAAGAACAAACTGAAACAACAGAACAAACTGAAACAGTAGAACAAACTGAAACAGTAGAACAAACTGAAACAGCAGAACAAACTGAAACAGTAGAACAAACTGAAACAGCAGAACAAACTGAAACAGTAGAACAAACTGAAACAGTAGAACAAACTGAAACAGTAGAACAAACTGAAACAG
>CAYOKX010000012.1:0-28843 GCA_964404655.1 uncultured Sulfurimonas sp.
GGTTTAGTGTTTTTTAGTTTTGGAATTTTTACTTTTTCTTTTTTTAAACGGTGCGATAGCACCGAAAAAATTATTTTTTTATTTTAAAACAGAAGTTATGTTATAATTTTATTAAGTTGGGACTGACCCATCTTCTCCTTCATAAATGTAACCAATAATCATAATCACCAACTTATAGCAAGGATATAAAATGCAAATAGTATTAGATGTAAAAGATGATTTAACAAATAGATTGGAAACTCTTAGTGCTTATAAAAAGTTAAATGTAGAGAAAAAGAGAATATTAGTGCTGCTGAATTAATTGAAATTATTAGAGCTATTGATTTGTAAGTTTTTTATTAAAAATGAAATTTTGGAGATGGTAAAAAAAAATGAAAGATATACTAAATATACCCTGCACACATTGTCATTTAGAGTTTAAAGAGTCTGTTATGATAAAAGATGGAGATAATCACTTTTGTTGTAACGGTTGTCAAGGTGTATATCATCTTTTAAGTGATGAGGGACTTGATAGCTTTTATGAAAAGATGGGTTCTGCTACCTTAACCCCTCCAACACAACAGTATGAAGATTCAGCAAATTTTGATGCACCTGCATTTTATGATAAATTTGTAAAAGTTGATAATGATGGTTTTCATAAAGTTTCACTTATTATAGAGGGTATTCACTGTTCGGCTTGTGTATGGCTAAATGAAAAAGCATTGCATAAGATGGAGGGAGTTATAGAAGCTGATATTAACTTTACAAACAACAAAGCAACCATAGTTTGGGCAGATGATGTTGTAAAACTCTCAGGTATCATAGATATGATTCGAGCTATCGGTTACAATGCTTATCCCTATGATGCGTCTACTCAAGAGGCTCATGCTAATGCTGAACGTAAAGATTATTATCTACGTATGACTGTGGCTATTTTTGCTACTATGAATATTATGTGGATAGCAGTTGCTCAGTATGCAGGGTATTTTAGTGGAATAACACAAGATATGAAAACTATACTCAATGTTGCAGAGGGTGTTTTAGCGACTCCTGTTTTAGTATATAGTGGATGGATATTTTTTCGTGGTGCTTACTATGGGCTAAAAAATAGAGTGGTCAATATGGACTTACTTGTTGCCACAGGTGCTTTACTCACTTATATATACTCTCTGTATATCACTATTATCCAAAGTGGAGAGGCATATTTTGATTCGGTAACTATGATTATCACTTTTGTTTTAGTTGGTAAGTTTTTAGAGGTTTTAAGTAAAAAGAATGCAGCAGATACTCTTGATGTTATAGGAAAAAATCTCCCAAGTGAGGTAACTGTTTTAAAAAATGGAGAGACTACCTCTTGTAACCTAAATGATGTAGGAGTAGGGGATATTGTTGTTATCTCTACTGGGGAGAAGGTTCTTTTAGATGGAGAGATTATTAAGGGAAATGGTTCTTTTGATGAGTCTAGTTTAACTGGAGAGAGTGAACCGATATTTAAAGATGTTGGAGATAATGTGGTAAGTGGGACTATTAGTATAGATGCTGATATCTATTTTAGAACAACAAAAGATTTTCAGCACTCAACACTTTCAAATCTTATAGCACTTTTAGAATCAGCTATAACGAAAAAACCAAAGATAGAGCAGATGGCAAATAAACTCTCTGAGTATTTCTCATCGACTATTCTTCTGCTCTCTTTTGCCACATTTTTAGGGTGGTATTTTTATCCACATAGTTTTGAAATATCGTTTATGGTTGCTATCTCAGTTATCGTTATCGCTTGTCCTTGTGCCTTGGCTCTTGCTACTCCAGTGGCTACTTTAGTTGGGCTTAGTTTGGGTGCAAAAAAAGGGATACTCTTTAAAGAGGCTGGGCATCTTGAAACGATGGCAAAAGTAGATGTTTTAGTGTTAGATAAAACGGGAACTATTACAGTAGGTAAACCTGAAGTTATAATAGAAAAAATAGTAAAAGAGTTTGATAAAAATATTCTCTATTCTCTTGTTAAAGCCTCTAAACATCCAGTATCTGCTGGTGTGTTAGGTTTTATAGATAAAGAGGAGCTTCAAGAGGTTGTGTTAGAGGAGTATACTCAAATAGCCTCAGCTGGAATATCAGCAACTTATAATGGTAAAAAAGTTTTAGGTGGAAACTTGAAACTTATGAAACAACATAATATAGATATATTGTATGAAAGCGATAATACTCTTTTCTATTTTGCATTTGATGGCGAAGTTGTAGTTATCTATGAGTTAAGAGATAAACTCAAAGAGGGTGCAAAAGAGTTAGTTTCAAATCTTGCAAAAAAAAGGATAGAGACTATCCTTTTAACAGGTGACCATACAAAAACAGCACAAAAAGTTGCTGATGAGGTGGGTATAAAAGAGTATAGAGCCGAACAAACTCCAGAGGATAAATCTCTCTTTATCGAGCAACTACATAAAGAGAAAAAGATGGTTGTGATGGTGGGTGATGGTGTGAACGATATATTGGCTTTAGCTCAAGCAGATATAGGTATAGTTATGGGAAGTGGAAGTGATATAGCCGTAGATGTAAGTGATGTTGTCCTTTTAAACGATACTCTAAAATCATTAGAGGATGCTCTTAAAATCTCACGTACAACGTATGGACTTATAAAACAAAATTTAGGTATATCTTTGGTTTATAATGCTATGACTATACCTTTAGCGATGTCAGGGTATATCATACCGTTAGTTGCTGCTATATCTATGAGTGTGAGTTCTTTACTTGTTGTTGGGAACTCTATGAGAATACAGTTGAAATGGAAGAAAGGGTAGTATAGGGATGAGAGAAAATTTAGAGAGTTTAAAAAAACAGATAGTGGAAGCGTTAAAGCCTATTGATGCTAACTCAGATATAGAAGATAAAGGGATTGTTAGAGTGAGTATCTATGAGTAAACTTTTTCTTTCCCTAACCCTATCCATCCTCCTCCAAGCATCACCTCCTAATTGGTATGTTGAAAATAACCTTAATCATAAAGAGTATGAAAATATTGGTTATGGTGTTGGCAGTTCAAAAGCTGAAGCGAAAAAAAGAGCAAGAGTAGATATATCAAACTCTTTACAGATAATAATCAAGTCATCGATAAAATTAAAAACTACACTTTCTAATAATATATACTCCGATAGTATAAATGAAAATATAGAGGAAAATTCTTTAGCAAATTTAGAGGGTTTGACGACTTTAAAAAGTGAATATAGAGATGGGAAATATTATATAGCACTTCAATATATAAATCTTCCATTTGCAAAAAAAGTGAGATTAAAATTTAAAGATATTACAACTATTGAAAAAGAAAAAAATAGCTATCTTTTACAAAGTTTACTGCTTCAAGAGCTAAAAAGTGAGTTTGAATTTTACCCTAAAGTGTTGATAGATAAAGGAACTTTAATTATCGGAGATAAAAGTTTTCATATCACTAAAGATATACTTAAAAAACTTTTTTCTTCAATTTCGAATAATAATATTCAGTTAAACATACCTAAAAAACTGAAAGATAGAGAGTACTATTTTATAGATATAACACTTAATAAATCAGGCTATGTAACTCTTTTTCAAATATATGAAAATGGTGAAACTTCTCTTCTTTTTGAAAATAGAAGAGGAACAAATAAATCAAAACTAGAGTATCCAGATAGAGAGGAGTATAATGGACTTCAAACATATTTGGAGGATACTCAAACAAAAGCAAAAGATTTAACTATCGCTCTTTTATGTCAAGAGAGAAAAGATTTTTCATATTTTGATAACATCTCAACCATGCAAGAGAAATATGCAAAACTTTATGGAAAACTATTTCTTATGTTGGATGGTTGTGATGTGAGTAGTGAAGTTTTGAGTATAGATTAAGATAAAATGGATATAACTAAAATTAAAAAGGATAAGTAGATGGATAGTTGGGTAATAACAATGATGTTAATTGCATCAATATTTTTGGGAGCACTTGCACTCTTAGCAGTTCTATGGGCTATTAAAAATGGTCAGTTTGATGATAAAGAGAAGTTTTTAAATGCTGCAAAATTTGATAGTGTTGAAGATTTAAATGATGCTGTGGAGCTAGAAAAGAAGAAAGAGAAACTAAAAAAAGATTATCGACCCGAGTAGAAAATAGATTCCGTGCAAAACACGGAGTTTCTATTTTGAAAAGTAAAAATTATTTACCGATAGTATGTGAATATGCATCTAAATCTGCATCAGAGTATCTACCAACTTGACCTTTCATAAGACCTTTCATTGGACCACCGTAAGTACCATGTTTATAACCTTTAAGTGCATGAGCAATCTCTGCATGAGTCATATCTGAAACAATTTTAGATTTACCAAGAGCTTTTTTCTCGAAGTGTTTACCATGACAACCAGCACAAGCATTACCATTTACTGCTGCCATTGAAGCTGTTGCTAGTGCTAAAGTAGCGATTGAAGCGATTACGATTTTTTTCATATTATTTCCTTTGAGTTAAAAATTCTGCAAACATTATATAGATTTGAATCTTAAATACTTGTTAATGGTTTTAAAGGTATTATATTCTTTAGAAAAACTATTAATGGATGTGAAGATGAGATACATAATACCAAATATACTTGTTGTTGGTGATTTGATTGTAGATAATTACCTGTGGGGTAGTTGTGAAAGAATCTCTCCTGAAGCACCTGTTCAGATTATTGATGTTTCTAAGGAGAATGCTGTTTTAGGTGGTGCTGGAAATGTTGCACATAATCTTAAAACACTTGGGGCAAATGTAACTGTTTGTAGTGTAATAGGGGATGATGAAAGTGGTATAGAACTACTTAAAATGTTTCAAGATATAGATGTTAATACTCAAAATATTTTAATAGAGAAAGAGAGAAAAACATCTAAAAAAACAAGAATTATTGCATTAGGTCAGCAGATAGTGAGATATGATAAAGAGACAAAAGATGACATCTCTCAAAATAGTATTGATAAAATTTTGGAGCTTTTAGAGAAAAATATTAAACAATATGATGCTATTATTCTTTCCGATTATGCAAAAGGTATACTAAATTTTAAACTTTCTCAAGGGATTATAAAATTAGCAAACAATGAAAATATTAAAGTTTTAGTAGACCCTAAAGGGAGTGATTTTTCAAAATATAGAGGAGCTTATCTTCTTACACCTAACAAAAAAGAGGCTACTCTTGCAACAAAAATAGATATTGAAGATGATGTTTCTTTAGAAAAAGTATTGGTAAAGTTAAAAAAAGAGTGTGATTTAGAGGTATCTATGGTCACACTTTCTGAAGATGGTATAGCAACTTATACAGATAGAGTTCAAAAATTTCCAACAGTAGCTAAAGAAATTTTCGATATTACAGGAGCTGGAGATACTGTTATAGCTTCTATCGCTTATGCTTTGAGTTTAGATAAAAGTATAGAGGAAACAGCAAAGTTTTCAAATCTTTCAGCTGGTGTAGTTGTTGGTAAGGTTGGTTCTGCAACAGTTTCTTTAGCTGAGATAGAGGAGTATGAAGCTACTTTGCATAAAAGTAGTTCTGATGCACATATAAAAAACTTTGAAGAGATAGAGGAGATAGTTAAACATCATCGTAGTAATGGCAAAAGAGTGATTTTTACAAATGGTTGTTTTGATATATTGCATATTGGTCATGTGAAATATCTTCAAATCGCTAAAAGTTTTGGAGATATACTTATAGTTGGACTAAACTCCGATGCCTCTGTTTCCAAACTGAAAGGTCCAACGCGTCCTGTAAATATAGCTGAAGATAGAGCGTATCTTTTAGCAGCATTAGAAGCTGTTGATTTTGTAGTGCCGTTTGAAGAAGATACTCCCTTTAATCTTATAAAAATGATAGAGCCTGATGTTTTAGTAAAGGGTGGTGATTATAAGGGGAAAAAAGTTGTTGGAAGTGAGTTTGCCAAAGAGTTACGATTGGTTGATTTTGTAGATGGGAAAAGTACATCTAAAATTATAGAAAAAATAGAGGGGAATATATGTTGAAAAAGATAGGTTTATTATCGTTAAGTGCTATATCTGTATTTGCGATGCACAGTTTCGAGATAAATATTAGTGATAAAGATTTAGGTATTTACACAAAGTTTGATATGGGTCAATTTATAGATACCGTTAGACCAGAATCAACAATGGTTGGGTTCTCTTTTTTTAAAGCAGATGAAGACCATAGTGATGGAGCTATGAGTAGAATAAGACCATTTTATCAAATAAGTTTTTTAAAAAAACGTAAATTGGGTAATAGTGATATAACTTTAGGCTTAGGTATAAAAGCTAATTATACGACACACTATGCCTCTCTACCATTAGGAGCAGAAATTAACTATAAACTTCCAATAGGTGATGTTGTCCCTGTGAATTTTACTGCATTAGCTTATTATGCACCAGAAGTTTTATCTATGATTGATGCAAGAGAGTATTTAGAGTTTGGTTTAGGTTTAAATATTGAAGTGATTAGAGATGGCTTTATAACTGTTGGATATAGAAGATTAGAGACAAATTATGAGTTTCAAGATTATAGACAAGATGCTATATATAATGAGTCTGGATATTTAGGATATAAGTTTACTTTTTAAGTGGGATTGATATTTTATCAATCCTTTAACTCCTCTTTGCTCATTTTATAAATAAAACTAAAGAGTTCAGCTACTGTTTTGTATAGGTTGTCAGGAACTTCATTATCTAGTTCTACTTTTGATAAAAGTTCCACTAAGTCTTCATCTTTTTGTATTGGAATATTATGTAACTCTGCAATTTTTATAATATTTTCTGCATTTCTATCTATTCCTTTCGCCAAAAGACGAGGAGCATTTTCTTTTTCTGCACTATATCTAAGTGCTATCGCTTTTTTTTTCATACATCCACTCTCAAACCAATATCAAAACTGTTTTTTACTATATAGTTTTCTATATCTTTTTTTATATAGTTAAAAACTTTAATATTTTGAGGAAAAATTTCTATATATTGTAGCTCTTGTTTTAAGAGATAAATATTTTTTCTTAATATAGTTTTAAAATTATTATCCTCAGCATAGAGTAAAATATCTATTTTATTTTTTTCATAAAGCATAACTTTAATATGCAATGCCCCAAACTTTTTCAAACTTATATCTATATTACAGTGAAACTTACTATTTTTATCCTCTATAATCTCTATTTTCCCATCTTCAGCTAAATCCCACAAAAATGGTAGATAGATATAGGATGAATGAGATATATGAGAGAGCAGTTGATAATAATCAATCTGTAATAAAATTTTATCAATCTGTTTCAGAATCTCATTCTTATTATCTAGGTGAGATATAGAAATCTCACTGTTCATCTGTAAAAGAATAGCTTTTAAATCTTTGGAACAAACCTCTTTTATATTTTGTGTATTTTTTAGTTTAGATTCTAAAAATATTCCAGAATTAGTAAAAACTTCTTTCATATTATCACTATTTAGAGTATCAATATTTATTAGAAACTTTGAAAGAAGAGGGAATTTTGTAATCTCTAAAAGGTTTTTGATATTGTTTTGAACTGTGCCAAGATTGTTTAATGTTGTATTATTTTTAAGTATAGATAATAGTGTTACATCTGATGTTTTCAAGTTGTTTTTAAAAATATTTTCTAATAAAGATTTTAAATCAGTGGAATATAAAAAAGATTTTATCTCTTGGGGTGTTGCATTTTGAAGTGCAATATTGAGTGCTTTATTATTTTTTGGAGAGATAAATTCCATATATTTGGATGTTGAAATATTTAACATCTAAGAGTATAGCATCTAAAAGTATATATTTTGTATAATACAAAAAAAAATAGAAAAGAGTTTAATATGAAAGAAAAAGTGGTAAAAGTTTTAGAGATTTGGCATAAAAGATTTGAAGATGAAGAGTTCCATTATAGTGAATTTGAAAATTCTGATATAGAGTATTTTATCGGGTGTTTATTATATAATCATTTTGCATTTTCTAAAGCACTAGATACGATGAAAACTATCGATTTATCGTATGATTTTATAGAATCTTGTGGAGATGAATATGATGAGGTTATGGCTATTATAAAAACAATAATTTTTGAGAATGAAACTGATAAACTTCAATATTTACAAAATTTTTTAGTTGAAGCAAAAGCAAAATATAGTGAAGATGAATGCTATCTTTTAAATAGATTATCATACCATGTAGAAGGGATGGCTAGTCGTTATTCAAGTGAATTTAATATGCAACGAGTCAATTTCGAAGCTCCTAAACCTAAAATACGTTCAGCAAATCCACTTTTAAGATAATGAAAAAGTACCTTATAACATCAAGAGAATTTTATACAGATACCCCTGCTATATTTAGAAATACTTTACATCAACAGTTTATGCAACATAAACCAGATTTTGCTTTGTATAGAGATAAGTTAAATCCAAATTACACACTTCAAGCCTCTCATTTTATAGAGGTTTGTTCTCAGTTTGAGAATATAAAAAGTTTTATACATAGAGATATATCTTTAGCTAAAAAACTTAATGCAACAGGTGTACACTTAACTTCAACTCAATTTAGCGAGATAGAGTATGCTCTCTCTTTAAACCTTGAAGTAATTATTAGTACACATAGTTATGATGAGGTTTTAACAGCTCAAAAACTAGGAGTTCATTATGTTACTTATAGTCCTATATTTACATCACCCAATAAAGGAGTACCCAAGGGTGTAGAAAATTTAAAAGAGTTACTTTTAGAAACAGATATTAATGTTTTTGCTTTGGGTGGAATAGTTGGCAATAAACAACTTCAAGAGCTTCAAAAAATAAATTTATTTGGATTTGCTTCTATTCGGTACTTTTATTAAGTTTTATAAGTGGTTTACTCTCCATTTACTAATAGTTAAAGCTAAAATATAATATTATAAAATATTATTTTTAAAGGATATTTTTATGATGTATATAAAAGTTTATATATTAGTTACACTATTTTTTAGTTCTGTGTTGATGGCAAATGTTACAGCTTTAAATGGAGGGTTAGATAGAAAAAATACACTTGTATTTAAATCAGCAAATAGTTATTTAGAGTTGAAAGTTGAAAATAGCTCTATATCTTTAGCAACGACGGATGAAAATCTCATTATAGATGAAAGTTTTTTACTTCAAAATAAAAAAGTAAATGCAGGTAGAAAATTATTTACTAAATATTTACAGCAAACAAAAAAAACTCGTTTGAAAAGTACATCGTATGAGTATAGTTCAAATTTACAAAACTTAAGTATTAGAGAGATAAAGAGTGAACTTTCTAAACATTTAGAAATGAAGTTAAAGCAAAAGCCAAATTATCTTAGTCATACTATAACGAATATATCTGTTCCTGAAGATACAATGGAAAGTATAGATATATCATACAAAATTATTTATAAATCAAATAATAAAAAAATTAGAGTAGTTACATATAGCCAATTATTAAGTGCATTAATAAAAATTCCTAAACCTCTTATTAATATTAAAAAAAGTTTTATTTTAAAATATAAAAATAGATATTTTATATCTGAAATAGTTCTTCAAAAAGATAAACAGGAACATCCTATTACAAACAAGGATATAAAAACTAAAACTTATGCAGTTAAAATTATTGAAGAGTTAAATGTTCATAAAAAACATCTCTATACTATATTCTCAGATATAAAAGATAAATCTATTCTTGAAGTCGTAATGAGTAATAAACTTCCTATATCTCTATCTATAATAGATAAAGATGCTTCTTTAATAGAGTTTAATTTATATAAGATATCTAATCCTGTTACACAAAAATATATGGAAGAGGAACAGAAAAGACCTGTTTTGCTAAATAATTTTGATTTCTCAAAAGAACCGATATGGGCTAATTTTAAAGTAAAAACAGCAGATGGTGTAAAATATTTAAAAACAGACTATAAAATGGTTGGAAAGAGAAAAAATATTATTCAAATATCATTGGATGGTAGTAGTTCTATTTTAAATCCTCAATCAAAATCAACTAAAAAATTAACACACAGTGCTTATATTGTTGATATAAAAACATTCTTATTTGAAATGAAAAAAATTTCAAAACTTAATAATAAAACAAATTTAAAATGGACTCAAAAAGTGAAACAATCTATGTTATCTCTTATGTATAAAGATAGTAATGGTGAGATGGTGAAGAAAAAAATCTCAAGGGGTAGAAAACAGTTTTATGATATATCTGGATTATGGTATTTAATCTCTTGGAGTGCTACAAATAATATATCGGAAAAATCATTTCTTTTTATGAAACAAGATTTTCCATTTGAAGCAAAATATAGTAAAACTACTTATGGCTATTTAGTGACACAAAGAGGAGAAGAAAAATTTAAATTTTATTTAGATAAATATAATCGAATTATAAGAGTTATCGATGTTGATAATGATATAGATATGGCAATTTCAAAAAATGGGTATATAAATAGTAGTATAAATAAAAACATTACATATTTAGATAACTATTTAATAAAACATAATTTAAAAAAGGTAGATTAATTGAAGAGTATATTAACTATTGTTTCATTTTTATCTATCTCTTTATTTATAAATGGTTGTGGAGCTACTAAGAAAAAAGTTGCACCTATTATTTATGAGGAGGCAGAGGTTGAACAAGAGAATGAAGTTGAAACAAGTAATGGAATATCTATTCATGGTATGAGTGGAGCCTATCCTATTAATTATAAAGACAAAAGTTTAGGACGTGGACTTTTCAATCATAAATTTTTTGATTTATCAAATATAATTGTAAGAGATATTAGTGAAAATAGTAATAAAAAGATTAAAATAAAGATAAAAACAAAAAGTAGAAATAAAAATGTGAGAGCATTAGTTAAAGAAGGAAGTAAATATTTTAAACAACTTACTAAATTTAAAGTAGTAGAAAGTTCTACTGCACCTGATGTTATTATTGATATTAAAGAGGTTCAAACAGTAAAGTTTACTATAAACTTTCTCTCTTACTTTTTTGATAGTCAAGGAACAGATAAAGTTATTGATATTGGTATGAGTATTGATGAAATAGCGAAAGAGTCAATAGATGATTGGAGTAAAGTTATTGTAAAAGATAAATATAATCGAAATGTTATTTATAATGTTATGAAAAATCCAGTAACAGTATCTGAATATAATCCAAAATTAATAGGAGAGAAACCTGTAACAAATATAAAATATATGGATGCAGATGAATATTGTTTTAAAACTTATGGAGGATATGTAACACCAATTTATATATATGAATATGCTTTAAGACAGGGGGCTATTAAGCCTCCTAATAATGGTGTAAATCATGAGATGATTTCTGGTTTTGATGAAGAGAATGAAGATGATATTTCTTTAAAACAAGATGGGGATAGAGTAACAGCTGATGAATCAAGTAAAGATGATGATTTTTCAAGTATTGTAATATTTAATTATAAAGCTAAAAGATATACATTTAAAAGGGATAGTTTTGTATCTCAATCTGTAACTTTTAGATGTACAAAATAGGAAGTTAAAATGAAAAAAAAATTATTGACATTAATACTTTTATCGGTATTAGGAGTTGCTAACGATTTAGAAAATGTTAAGTTTGATACAGATAATTTTAATTTATTATGTATCAACCCATTGATTAGTGAAAAAAATAAGAAAAGTAAAGTTTATAAAGCTATTTCGAAAGGATATGCAAGACAACTTACATCTCTTACATATAAAGTAAATAAATTTAGTGAACTTAACTATAAACACTATATCACTAAAAAATATAATACAGAAAAAGATGAAAAAGCCTCGACTGAACTTATGGATATGCTAAATGTGATTAATGATTATTATGAACGTAATGATAAGGAAAAAAGTTCTTCAAAAACAAAAGCTAATGATGGCTTTGGTGAAGATGATGAGGAGTTAGATTTTAGTGAATCAGATGTAAGTGAACTTACAAAGCAAGGTGAAAATAAAAAAGATGAGTATAAAGCAGCATTTGACGCTAGTATGATTCAGATTGAACATATATATGATGTTGAAAATGAAAGTGGATTTTTAGGTTTTGGTGGAGATACACAGTGGAAAATTCCTTATGGAATAGGAGAAGATATAGCAAATTTAACACCTAATGTCATTATAGGGGAGTATTTTAATCCGTCAAAAAAAGGACGAAGATATTATTTGGCTATTAATATATTTATATTTATTCTTGATTCTGATGGTGATTCTCGTGTTATGGTACAAGAGATAGGGGATTATAATTGGAAAAGAAATTATAGATTTATTACAGCTCAAAGTGCTAAAACTATCCAAGATACTGTATCTAAAATGACTAATTTGGATATAAAATGATACGTATTGTATTAATATTACTGATAATTAATAGTTATCTTTTCTCATTTTTAGATGAGGAAAGGTATATTAATGGAAAATATACAAATAATCTCAAAGTTATCTGGATGAATAACAACTCTAAAGGGAAACTACAATCTCTTTTTACAAAAGCTCAAAATGTGGTTTATCAAAAATTATATAAAGATAATGAGTTTGAAAATATTAAAAATGAGCAAAAAGCAGATTATCGTTCTGTGTTAGCTGTTTTAGATGACCCAACTATCTACACTGATAAACGAAAATTATTTGAAGCTGATATGTTAGATTTTTATGATAATGATTTGAATGATGAACTTGTTGCTGTTTTTAGATTGGAAAAAACAGAAAAATCATATCGTTTATATGGATTGAAACTTTTTAAAGATGGGGACAATACTATTGTTACAACAAATGAAGTAAACTCATATACTCAAAATATTACACAAAAGATTTTAGAAAATATGATATATTTTTTCATTAAAAGTAGTATAGATGATTATGAAAGTGTTCCTAGAATAAATGCGAAACAGATGGTACTTTTTCAAGATGAGAAGAGAGATAGTTTAAAAATAGAGATATTTAAAGATCAAAATATTAAAAGATTTATCACATCTGTAACATCTCAAGATTTTCAACTTGCTCAAAAATTAAATTTAATTAAAACGAAAAATTTAAATCAAACTTCTGCTTCAGAGTATTGTGAACTTTTAGGAATGATGCTTGAAAATAAGATTTTTATAAAAGATGGAGATGAAGATAGTTATTATTACTATGAACTTCTTTTTGAAGATATAGCTTTTCAAGATGGAAGAGTTGTAAATAAAAAAGTTTTTAATAAAAATTTGGAGGATAGAGAGTTTAGATGTGTTGATGCTAAAGATAGTATCTCTATAATGCCTATTAAAGAGTATGAGATTCAAAATATTGGAGTTAGATATAGATTGAATAATACAAAACTTATTCATGAAGATAAGATAGTTATGTCAGATATAGTAAAAAAATCTGAAAATAATACCAATATACTTTATACTTTTTTAGCTGATGAGAAAGGAAAAGTCTCTTTTTGGAAAAATGATACTCTTATTTTATCTCAATCATTAAACTCAGAAAATATTCAATCTGTTTATTTAAATAGAAATCTTAAAACAGTAACTATAACAAATAGGTTAGAGATACAAGAGTATTCTATTGATGAGAGTGGTTATTTAAATAGTATTAAAACAACACCCGTAGCTCAGATTAAAAATGGAATATTTGAGATAGAAAAAGTTCTATATAACTCGAAAAGATATTCAATAGATTCAGGTAACTATTTGGTAATAGATGAATTTGAATATAATTTAGGATTTTGGCCAACACATCTTGCTGTTGCATCAAATTTAGTGTTAGTATCAAATGGTAATTCACTTTATCGATATACTTTGGATGAAAATTTTGCAATTATAAATAAAGAATTTTATAGAGGATTTTATGGAGATGTTACTGCATTACGTTATTTCCATAATGAAGAGTATTTAATAGTTGGAACATCAGATTCAGAGATAGTTTTATATAAAAAAGATGAGCTAAATCCAATTAAAGTAATCTCAAATTTTGGATATAACATAAATGATATATCTATATCAGACGATGATAATCATTTAGTTGTAGCAAATGGTGATGGAATAGTTTATATTTTTGATCTTGATGTAATTTTGAATAATATTGTACTTAATCAGGAGAAAAACTAGATGATACAAAAAATATTAATATTAGTTTTATTATCGGTAACTCTATTTGGTGGAACTTTAAGAATTTTGAATATTCCTACTTACTCCTCTATAAAGATAGATGATAAAGAGTATTTTAATGAAACAAAGCGTTTTATTGATATAAAGTTAAAAGAAAAAATATTTTCTTATGATATATCTATCTCAAATAAGAATTTTCAAACATACAGTTTTTCTCAATCTATATCAGATAATAAAGTTGCAGTCCATACACCTCATATGCAGTATACAAAAGAGTATTATACAAATATGTTTATTGAAAAAATAGATGGTAGTTTAGATGGGTGTAGAGAGTTTAAATGTATAGTTGAAAATAGTTTTCAAGTCAATGAAAATACATATAGATTTAAAGATAATTTAGAGGATACAACTGTTGATTTTACTGTTTCTAAAGATGGTTATTATGATGAAACAGATAGTTATGATATAACAAAAAATCAAAAAATTGTTATAGAACCTGTAAGCTCTTTTGGGTATATCGGTATTGGGTTTGTTTTTGGGAATTATCCAGCGTCTGAGCATCTAGGTTTAACAGTTGGAGATGATAGAATATCTTATAAATTTGAAGATATATCTTTAAGTGGTGGGGAGATATATTATAAAAAAAATACTCCAATTAATCTTTTTATAGGTTTAAATTTTACATATCTTAAAAGTAAAGAATCTTTTGAAGAGAGTAGTTATGATAATTTTGGTACATATAGTGAGTATAGTGGTGACCCTCTTATAACTATGATGAGTCTTGGTCTAAGTGTAGGGTATAAATGGGATTCTTTACTTATGGAAATCGGTATGAGGCAACAAAATTTTGAAATCTCTAAAACTTATCAAGATGTAACATATAGTACAACAAGTGATGAGGTTACACCTTTTATCTCTCTTAATTTTATCTTCTTTACTTATTTTGCTATTGGGGTGACAGTATCGAATGTCATGGTAGAAGATGGAGAATCTGAATTAGCAACAGCTTCTTTACAACTTGTTTTTTAAAAGGAAAAGTATGCAAAAAAATATTATTCAGGTAATAATGCTTTTAGTTATTATTTTATTAAGTGCTTGTCAAAGTGATAGTGCTGATGCCAAATCTTCAAGTCGTGATATAAAAGAGATATATTCTAACTCTTCTACTTTGGATGAAACTATTCCTAAATCTGTTTCTATAGTTGCTGGGGAGAGTATCTCTTTTAGTACAAAAGGAAATTTTATTTTTCATGGCAAAGGTCAATATCTTGGTAATTATTACTCTTGGAATACTTTGAAAAATGAAGTTGGTCAATATATAATCACTTTTTTCGACAATGAAAATAGAGAACAAAATGTTACAATAAATGTAACATCTATTGTTAAAACTCCAACGATTACAGCTTCACAAGGAGAGTATAGTGATAGGGTAAATATTAATATCAATACAGATGTTAATTATTATAATACACATCTATTTTATTCTCCAATAAAAGATGGAACATATATCTCTCTGGAGGGTAATCAACATATTTTAAATTCATCTGCAACAATATTAGATTATTTTTATAAAGTACAAATAGTAGATGAAAATGGAAACTATTCTTTAAAAAGTAAACCTGTAAAAGGTTATTTTGCATCTCCTACTCCTTCAAATATAACAACCTCTTTAGACAATAAAATAGGTACAGTAAACCTTGCTTGGAGTATTGCATATCCAAATTTAGAAAACTTAACATATAATATTTTTAGGGATAAAAACTGTGATAATATTATAGATGAAATAATAACAGGTATCACAACAAACTCCTATAGAGATGAAAATCTAACACTAGGGGACAATTATTGTTATAAAATATCTTCTGTTGTAAATAATAGAGAGAGTCAAAGAAGTTATAGTTCATACTCTTTAGATATGAAAGTTCCTAAACCTCAAAATATAGTTTTTACAACAACTATAAATAGTGCAACTCTCTCTTGGGATAAAGTAGTTGGAGTAGATAGATATAAAGTATATAGATCATCTAGCCGATATGGTAATTTTTCTTTGTTAGCCTCTTTAATAGATACTAAATATACAGATAAAAGTGTAAATTTTAATGAGATAAAATATTATAAAGTTGTTGCAGTAAAAGATAATATAGAATCTGATAGTGATAATAGATTAGAAGTTCATATTTTACCTGCATATCCAAAAAACTTCACAGCCTCTCAAGGAACATATAGTGATATGATAAAATTATCTTGGAGTAAAAATAGTAATGTAGATAGTTATACTCTTTATAGAGCAACAGAGATAAATGGTTACTATACTACTTTGGAGCAAAATATAGTGCCAAATATAGAAAAGTATGTAGATATAGATGCAGATATAAATACAACTTACTTCTATAAGATAGTATCTGTTTATAATAATCAAAAAGGAGATGATTCAAAGATTGAATTAGGTTATTATGGTGATACTGTATATGATGGTATGCAATTAAAAAGCAAAGTACCCTACAACTTAAAAATAGAAAATGGAATTTTAAGTTGGAATAAAGCTGAAAACATAATAACTTACAATATCTATTCATCAACATCCAAAGATGGAAACTTTAGTTTAGATGGAAGTAGTTCAACACTCTCTTATACACCAAATAATGATAAACAGTTTTTCTATCTAAAGGGTGTTAAAGCAGATGGAACATTAACTAGGGCTACTCAAGTAATTTACTATATACCAATATCTCCAACAGTTGTAAATATAAATTCAAATGTGGATGAGGTTTATTTAGATTGGAACTCTACTAATGCTACATCTTATAATATCTATAAAGAGATAGATAGTGAATATACTCTTATAAATACAGTGCAAACAACAAGATATACAGATATCAATGTAACATATAGTGAACGTTGTAAATATAAGATAACAGCCAATTTTTTAACTGAAACATCAGATGTAGCACAAACATCATATATTTCAGAGTATGTAAAAGTTCAAGAACCATCAAATTTAGTTGCTTCTAATGGTCAATATAGTGATAGAGTTATATTAAATTGGAGTGCAAATGATAAAGCTGATAGTTACTCTTTATATCGAGCAACATCTATAAATGGTTCATACTCTCAGATAGTGAATTCTCAAAATATTACAAGATTTGAAGATAGTTCAGTATCTATGGAAACAGTATATTATTATAAAATTAGGTCAGTTTATAATAATAGCTATGGAGATTATGCGGATATAGTAACGGGTAGTTTTGGTTCAACACAGCTTATTTCAACATTTAGTGCATCTATAAATACACCTAGAGGTATCGCTTTTGATTCTCATAATAATTTGTATGCTTTAGATTATAATTATAATACTATTTATAAAATTACACCGAATGGAGAAAAAACAATATTTGTTTCAGATATTAACTACCCTTATGATATTGCAATAGATAGTAAAGATAATATTTATATATCTGAAAACAGTAATAATCAAGTATATAAGGTAACTTTAACAGGAGAAGAAATAGCACTTAATATAGATTTAGGAGAACCAAAAGGGTTAGCAATAGATAGTGAAGATAGCCTTTATATAGTAGATTATAGTTACAATAAAGTGCATAAAATAGATACGGAAGGTTCTATATCTACTTTTAAAACAGCATTAAACTCTCCTAAGGCTATAACAATAGATTCTTTAGATAATGTTTATATATCTGATAGTGTAAATGATAAAATATATAGATATAAATCTGATGGAACAGATGAAACAGAGTTTGTATCTGGTGTATCGGGAGTCGGATATATAACAGTTAATAGTAATAATTTCTATATATCTGCTGATGGAGATAATAGTCTTTATAAAGTAGATAATTTTGAAAATAGAGAAAAAATAGCATCATACTCTACTCCTACTGGTATAGCATTTGATAGTGAGAATAATCTTTATATAGCTGATGATTATAATAACGATATATATAAGTATACTATTATTAAAAGCACTGTTCCTTATAATGTAGTATTGAACGATACTACTCTTTCTTGGAGTAAAACAGATGATGCTATCTCTTATGAAGTTTTTTCTAGTAGTTCAGAAGATGGTACATATTCAGTTTTAAAAGATAGTATTGAAGCACTCTCTTATGAGTTAGATTCTACGGGAGAATATTATAAAATAAGAGCAAAATTTTTAGATGGTAGTTATAGTAACTTAACGTATGCAGTTCATTAATCTCTCTTTATTACTATTCTCATCTTGTTTGGTAGCACAAACAGTAACTATTGAGGGTGGTAGTTACACTTTACCAGTTCAAAAAAGTTTTTATAGTAAGAGTATAGAAAAAAAGATAGTTATAAAAACTTTTAAGATAGATAAATATGAAGTTTCAAATAGTCGCTTTGGAAAAAAGATAGAGTTTGAAGATGAGTTACATTTTCCCGTTGTCTCTTTAAGTTATGACGATGCCGAAAATTTTTGTAAAAAGATGGATGGTAACTTACCAACAGTGGAACAATGGCTAGTAGCTAGCTCTTTTGAAAAGGGGCAGTTTTATAGATTTGCTACTCAACAATACCCTATAATAGATGAAAAAAATATAAATATTGTAGAGGAGAGAGCCTCTGAACTTGAAAAAAATGGTTATGGAGCATTGAACGATTTAGTAGATGTTAAAGATGCTTTAGTTGGAAATAATAAGATAGTAGGTATGTGTGGTAATGTGTGGGAGATGACACGAAGTAGTGGGGAGTATGTCGTGTTAAAAGGAGCTAGTTTTTATAATAGTGAATCGATAGATATGATGGATACTCGAGTAGAAAATAGAGTTTTAAAATCATCTCTTAAAGAGTATGAACATATCGGTTTTCGATGTGTGTATGAGAAGTAGGGAAGTTAATGAAAATTTGTGTAGAGGTAGAGGGTTTAGATAAAAGTTTTAAAGACCATAATAACCAAGATATTAAAGTGTTAGAAAACTTAAAATTTGAAGCAAAATCTGGAGAGATAACTATTATTATGGGTCCAAGTGGATGTGGTAAATCTACACTTTTAAATATACTCTCTACCATAGATAATGAGTTTGATAATGGACTAGTTAGGGTGATGGATGAAGATGTTAAACTTTTAAATGAATCTAAAAAAGCAAAATTTAGAAACAAAAATATAGGTTTTATTTTTCAATCTCATGAATTAATATCGGAGTTTAATGTTTTAGAAAACTGTGCTATTCCTCTTAAATTACAGGGAATGAATGCAAAAAAATCCTATAAAGAGGCATATAAACTTTTAGAAAAATTTAATATTCCAACTACTAATCACGAAAAATTTCCAAGAGAACTTTCAGGTGGACAACAGCAACGTGTAGGGATTATACGGGCAATGATAAATAAACCAAATATTATTTTTGCAGATGAACCAACTGGAAATTTAGATATAAAAAGTAGAGATATAGTAAACCAAGAGCTACAAAAACTTATATACCCAACCGATGAAAACCCAGAAGGGATAGCTCTTATTATTGTAACACATGATGAAACATATCTTGATGAGAGTTATAGTCATAGTGTCTATAAGTTTAAAGAGATAGAAGATAAAGAGAATAGGGATAGAGTAAAATATCAGCTCTATAAAGAGAGATAGCTTTTGAATATACTCAAAGAATCATTAAAAATATTTTTCACTCTTTTTAAAAAATCACTTTTTATATCTATGATTATAGTATTTATATCTTTTTTTATTATCACGATTATTCCTATAATTATAAATAGTTATAATGAATCGTTAGAAAAATCTTTAGCTACAAAACAGCCACATATAATAGTAAATTATATAGATGAAAGAAGAGAGTTTTCAGATAGTGAACTTTTAGAGTTGCAAAAGAGAGTTATTGAAAAGATAGGTAGCGATAAAATAGCTCAAATAAATGCTTATGTTAAAGCAACAAAATTTATAAATCTAAAAAGCTATGGAAATAATCTTTCTGAGTTTTCAGGCTATATCGATATTATAGGTCTGACAACAAATCACTACCCTATATGCTATGATTTTGAGAGTTTTACTCCTGTTATGCTAGATGGATTTGGATTTAAAATAACAGGTTTAGAGATGTTTGAGGAGTTTAGAACTAGTGATAAAACCCTGTTTTTTAATAGCAGTTTATATCATTCTATCTCTCCTTTAGTAACTTATCAAGCAACTTTTGAGCAAGGGTATCATCTAGGAGAGGGAAAAATATCTTATGCTAAAGGAAGATTCTTAGGGATAGTGGAAGATTTCTATGAGAAACCTATTATCTATATTGATAGTAAAAACCTAAATAAAATCTTAGGGAATAAGCAAAATCACTACTCAGGTCTTATGATAAATATAAATAATCAAAAAGAGTTACTAGAGATAAAGTCAGAATTAAATCTTTTTTTTAATAGTGATAAAAAAAGAGTTACAATAGCAACATGGAGAGAGTTAAATAAGAAACAAAATGAGATATTTAAAATCTTTACACAAGTTGGAGAGTTTTTAAAATGGATAATACTTATCTTAGCCACATCGGCTGTTTCTATCTATCTCTACAAATCACTTCTTATGAAACAACCTGAACTAAGACTTTTAAATATTTTAGGATTACGTCTTACCTATATTGTAAATATAACTATCATGATAACAATGGCTTTATCGGTTATGCTTTCAGCATATTTAGCAGATAGAATGATGAACTATATATATAGTTCAGTGTTACATCAAACTTCCAAGGTTGATATATCTTTTTATATTCAAGATATATTGTTATCATATACTATTTTGTTTATCGTGACTTTATCGATAGTAAACAATCTCTTTAAACAAAAATATAATATTTTTAAGTAGTTAGTATGTATATAAATCAGATAAAAATTCTTTATACACTTTTTTTTAAATCAAGTAACTTTCTTTTAAAAACCTCTATATTTATGCTTCCTATTATTATTGCGATAAGTTTTGCATCTATATTTTTCATAAATAATCTTTCTCACTCTTATAAACACTATCTACTTCAAAGTTATATAGGAACACAGGGTGTTATAACTATTCATAGTTCAAATTCAAACTATCTTAAAGAGTTACAAGAGCAGTTTAGAACACAATCAAATTCTTTAAAAAAGGAGCTACTTGAAAATATAGTTATCAGTAGTTCAAAATATAGTTTAGAGAAAAGTATTAAAATTATAGTTTTAGAAGATAGTTATCTAAGAAAAAGAGTTCATTATACAAATCAAGCATTGGCAATAAATAAAGTTCTAGCAAATATCTTAGGAGATGTAAAAGCACTTTCACTTTCAAATCCAGATACAAATAGTTCCATAGCTTTAAAAAACTTAACGGTTATCGATAGTGGATTTTTATCGGTAGAGCCTTTAATTTTTATGAGTAAAGAGTTTATAGAGAGTTTAGGATATAAAAAAATAGTATTTAATGCTTTAGAGCTAGATATATCCCTTGAAGATATTCCAAATGCAAAGTTAAAAGCGATACAACTTTCAGAAAAAGATGCCACTGATATATATTTTAAAGATATATTATCCCAACATCAATCTTCTCAAGAGCTTTTTGATAATATTAGGTATATAGAGTATATAGTTTTACTAATAACATCTATGCTCTCTTTTATTATATTAACAGGTGCTTTAAATATTATTGCAAAGATAAAAGAGAAAGCTATATCGTTGTTGCGTATTTATGGATTATCAACATCGCTTATATCTTTTGGATTGACATTTATGAGTATATCTATCTTAATTATTGCAATTATTTTAGCTTATTTTATTTTTGAATTTATGAAGATATATTTTATTTATAGTATAGATTTAGGGTCTAATTTTTTTCTTCCCCTTAATTATATAGTAATATATATAGTATCTTTTATCTTCATTATTTTTACACTATTGACCTATTTATGGGCATATAAAACATTTAAAGGAAAAATTATTTTATGAAAAAATTGACTTTAGTAATCGTACTTCTCTTTGGTACAGCTCTTTTTGGTTTCCTCTTTGACTTAGGTTCTCGTGATGAACCTCAATGGCTTATTGAGTATAAGACAGGTGAGTTTGAACAAAATGATAACAAAAATATCTATTTTATAGGTATATCTCAATCTTATAAGAATTCACAAGAAAAAAAAGCTATTCAAGGTGCAAGACAGAATGGTTTAAGTCAGATAGCAAACTATATAAATGTTTCTATCGGTTCATCTGTAAAGATAAAGACAGTTGTACAAGATGATGATTTAAATGAAAATTTGGAGAGTGATATTAGTAGTCTCTCTTTTGCTGATTTAGATTCTATTGTACCCTCAAAAGAGTTTATTTCCTCTAAAGGGGAAAATATTATAGGGTATACTCTTTATAAAATAACAAAAGAGGAATTAAAAGAGAAACAGTTAGAGTATAAAAGAAAATCAGAGCAGTATAGAAATTTACTAAATGAGTGTAAAGAAAAAATTCAAAATAATGATATAGATTTAGCAAATGAGGTTGTTCAAAAATTAAAAGGGTTTAAACAATCAAAATATGATGTGGAGTATCTTTCTTTAGTCAAAGAGATAGAAAAACTTTTTAATGTAAATGTTACTAGTAATATTAGAAAAGGGAAAATATTTAAACTCAATGAGTATATAAAATTAACATTACGCCCATCTAAAAGTGTATATATCTATGTACTTCAACAGTATGGAAATAGTAAAAAAGTAAAGATGCTTTTTCCAAATGAGCAAGATAACAATAACTATCTTAATGCTAAAAAGAGTAAAACTCTAAGAGTGAAAACAATTAGAAAACATCTTACGAACTCTTATAATCAGATTATAGTTTATGCTTCATATAGACAAATACCATTTATAAATCATATTAATAATAGTTATGAACTTTCAAATAAAAAAGATGCTAAATGGCAAAATATGCTTGAAGATATAGAGGAAAAATCAACTCTTTTTAGAAAAAATCTTAAATATAAAGTAGATAATAAAAAAGAGACAAAAGCAAAAATATGTTTAATTGTAGAAGGCAGTGGTATTCTTGCAACAAAAATAGTGAAAGAGTCGAAATCTCTCTTAAAAAAATCGATGAGTGTGCAAAAGTGTAATAGCGTAGAATACAAAATAACTGTATATTATGATGAATCTTCAGAGTATGAAGAGGCATTAGAACAGCAAATTAGGACAGTAACATATTCATATAGTGTAGATTATGATGGAGATGAAATATACTCATCAGATGAGATAAATGAACGCTTTTATGCAAAAGATTCAAAATCTAAAATGATGAGAGGTTTACGTTCTGATATGAAGTTGATTATCAAAGAGATGATTTCAACAATTAAAGATAACCGATAAAACTATCGAGTTTGACCATTACCATAAATTTTAAATTTATAGGTAGTAAGTCCCTCTATCCCCATAGGTCCACGAGCATGAAGTTTATTTGTACTTATACCAACTTCAGCTCCAAAACCAAATGCCCCACCATCTGTAAAGCGAGTAGAAGCATTTACATAAACAGCAGCTGCATCGATAGCATTTAAAAATATTTCAGCAGTAGTAATATTTTCACTAATAATAGCTTCTGAGTGACCAGAACCAAATTTTACTATATGTTTTATAGCACCTTCTACACCATTTACTACTTTTATATTTAAGATATTTGCAAGATACTCAGTGTCAAAATCTTGTTCACTTGCATCAGAAACATCTATAATATTTTGAGTATTTTTACACCCTTTAAGTTGTGTATGCACTTCATCAAAAGCTTTTTTAAGAAGAGGTAGAGTCTCTTTGGCTATCGCTTCATCTATTAAAAGAGTTTCCATAGCATTACAAACCCCAGGACGTTGTACTTTAGCATTTATTGCGATAGCTATTGCATTGTCTATCTTTGCATCTTTGTCTATATATGTATGACATTGCCCTTTATCGTGCTTTACAACACTTACAGTTGCATTCTCACTTACAAATTTGATAAGTCCCGCACCACCACGAGGGATAATAAGGTCTACATATTTATCCATTTTAATAAGTTTAGCTACACCCTCACGAGATGTATCAGGGATAAGAGATATAAGAGATTCAGGAAGATTATTTTTAACTAAAACAGCTTGAAGAACTTTAGCTATGGCTTTATTTGAGTTATCAGCCTCTTTTCCACCTTTTAATACACAAACATTTGAACTTTTAAAACAGAGTGCAGCAGTATCTGATGTAACATTTGGACGAGATTCATAGATAATACCTATAACACCGATAGCGATAGAAACTTTCTCTATTTTTAAGCCATCTTCAGTAACCCAACCATCAAGAACACGACCAACAGGCTCTTTAAGTCCAGCTATCTCTTCGATAGCAATAGCCATAGCATCTATACGTTGTACATCTAAAAAAAGTCTATCTATAAGTGCTGATGAAAGATTATTTTTCTTTCCATCTATCATATCTAACTGATTTGCTTTAAGTATATCTTGATTTTTATCTCTGAGTGATTGAGCCATCTCTTTTAATATACGATTTTTTTCATATCCACTTAATGTAGATAAAACTCTACTAGCATCTTTAGCTTCTTCTAAAAACTGTTCCATATTTGAACCCCTTTTAATTTTAATAGTGAAAGATTATACCCCTATAAATATAAATATAGCTTTATTTAAGAATTAACTAAGTTTAATTTACTATAATTACGGCATCAAAACAAAGTGGGTCTTTAGCTCAGTTGGTTAGAGCCCTCCGCTCATAACGGAGTGGTCATGTGTTCGAGTCACATAGGACCCACCACTTTATTTCTTCAATTCATAAAACAATTTCTATTTAAAATCAATAAACTATTTTTTAATTAAATTCAGATATAAAATTTTTATAGGTCTGTAATTTAATTTATCTCTTACAAATTCTAAATTTAAGCAAACTTTTATATATAATCCACTATAATTTCACCACTTCAAAAGGACGAGTGGGTGAGCGGTTGAAACCACATCCCTGCTAAGGATGCGTATGGGTAACTGTACCGAGAGTTCGAATCTCTCCTCGTCCACCACTTGAAGTTACTTTAAAATCCTAAACATTTTTACAAACTTTAGCTATAATCTGATGAAAAATATCACTATTTTATATTTATAGGCTAATTAATGTTAAATCTTAAAAATCCCAACCTTTACAATAATCGTGAACTATCTTGGTTACAGTTTAATACAAGAGTATTGAAACAAGCACAAGATGAATCTCTTCCTCTTCTTGAACGTCTAAAATTTCTTGCTATTTATGGAACAAATTTAGATGAATTTTATATGATACGTATAGCAGGACTCAAAAAACTTTTTGCAGAGGGTATTATAGTATCTGGTGCAGATAAACTTACACCTATGCAACAACTTAGAGAGATTAGAAGTTACCTTCATACAGAACAACAGATTTTAGAAAAATGTATGAAAGATATTCTTCTAAAGTTAGAAACAGAAGGTTTGATTATAAAATCCTATGGTGATGCCACTGTTCAAGAGAAAGATAAACTCAATAAATTCTTTTATGAAAATATCTATCCAGTTATTATCCCAATCGCAATAGATGCTACACATCCTTTTCCTCATCTAAATAATTTAAGTTTTGGATTGATTGTAAAATTGAATGATATTGATGATAGTACTATTGAAAGATTTGGTATTATTCGAGTACCTCGTGTATTAAGTAGATTTATAGAGCTAGGAAATGGTACTTATGTTCCTATTGAGAGTGTTGTCGCTCAACATGTTGAAACTCTTTTTCCTGGTTATAGTTTAAATAAATACTCCTCTTTTCGAGTTACTAGAAATGCAGATTTAGCGATAGAAGAGGAGGAAGCTGATGATTTTATGGAGATTCTTGAAGAGGGATTAAAATTACGTCGTAAAGGAGAGATGGTTCGTCTTGAGATAGGGAAAAATTCTGATGCAGAGATTATAAACTTTTTTAATAGCCATACAAATGTTTATAAAGATGATATATATAAATTTCAAACACCTTTAAATCTTTCGAGTCTTTGGCAAATAGTAGGAAATAAAGATTTTGCACATTTAGTATTACCTCCATTTAAACCAAAAATATTACCTCCTTTAAATAATAATGAAAATATTTTTACAACATTAGAGAAACAAGATATTTTAATGTATCACCCTTATGAAAGTTTTGAACCCGTTGTGAAGTTTATTCAAACAGCTTCAAAAGATAGTGATGTTGTTGCTATTAAGATGACTCTTTATCGTTCGGGAACAAACTCTCCGATTGTTCATGCTTTAATGCACGCTGCTGAGAGTGGAAAGCAAGTAACTGTTATGGTAGAACTAAAAGCAAGGTTTGATGAAGAAAATAATCTTATCTGGGCAAAAGCACTTGAAAAAGCTGGTGCACATGTTATTTATGGGATAAAAGGTTTTAAAGTTCATGCAAAAGCAACTCTTATCACAAGACGAAAAGATGGAAAATTAAAACAGTATGCTCATGTAGGAACAGGAAACTATAATCCGGGGACAGCAAAAATCTATACAGATATGAGTTATATGACAAGTAAAGATGTTATAACAAATGATTTAACACGATTTTTTCACTTTTTAACAGGTTTTAGTAAAAAAGGGAGTCTAAATGAACTCTATATGGCACCAGCACAGATAAAACCTAAATTATTATCACTTATTCAACATGAACAGAAACAGGGAGAAAAGGGACATATCATAGCAAAGATAAACTCTTTGGTTGATGAAGATATTATAAGAGCTTTATATAAAGCAAGTCAAGCAGGTGTAAAGATAGAACTTATTGTTCGTGGTATATGTGCTTTAAAACCAAATCTTAAGGGTGTTAGTGAAAATATTAGAGTTATTTCAATATTGGGAAAATATTTAGAACACCCTCGAAGTTTCTATTTTAAAAATGATGAAACTCAAGTTTATATCTCTAGTGCAGATTGGATGCCTAGAAACCTTGTAAGAAGAATAGAACTTTTGACAGCAATAAAAGATGATTTAGCTAAAGAAAAAATTATTCAGATACTAAAACTTCAATGTTCAGATAATACATTGGCACATGAACTTCAAAGTGATGGTTCTTATACAAAAATAGAAAGAGATGGTGCAAAATCTATAAATAATCATAAACTTATAGAAGATTTTGTAAATCGTGTAACAAAAGCAACAAAAAAAGAGTCATCAACGAAGATTCAACAACTTGCTTCAAGATTATATATAGAGAGTTAAAAATGATACATAAATTTAAAGATAGTTTACCAAAGTTAGGAAAAGATACATGGGTCGCACCATCAGCAGATGTTGTTGGTGATGTAAGTTGTGGAGAGGATTGCTCTATATGGTTTGGATGTGTTGTTCGTGGAGATGTTCACTATATAAAAATAGGTTCACGAGTAAATATTCAAGATTTGAGTATGATTCATGTAACTCATTATAAAAAAGCAGATAAAAGTGATGGAAATCCTACTATTATAGGGGATGATGTCACAATAGGGCATCGTGTAATGCTTCACGGATGTACTATTGAGAAAGCTTGTCTCATAGGGATGAGTGCAACAATACTTGATGGTGCTATAATAGGTGAAGAGAGTATAGTTGGAGCAGGGGCATTAGTTACAAAAAATAAAGTTTTTCCTCCTCGTTCACTTATCGTTGGCTCACCTGCAAAAGTTGTAAGAGAGTTAAGTGATGATGAGGTAAAGGAACTATATGCCTCTGCTAGTCGTTATGTAAAATTTAAAAAAGATTATAATTAGTAATTCATACTTAAAGGTTCTAACACTTCATAAGTGACAGAGTTATTTGTCGCTCTATATATTTTTATCTTTGAAGACCTATAAGAGATTATAGTTGGTCTATTTTTATTTAAAATATATCTTACTTGAGAGTAAAATGCTGGTCTAATAGAAGCATCAGTAAACTCTCTGTAAGTAAACAAAATCATTCCTCTCTCTACACCATCATATAAAAGTTCCATTTTACGATAAGATTTTTCTTTATCTGCCTGAACTGCTTTTCTAAATGTTAAAGAGTTACTTAAACTTGATGGTCCCATAGAATTTCCACTTTTATACACTATAAAAAAGTTGTCTATCTCATCATACTCCTCTATAAAACATACTTTTTGAAGTTTGTCATTTCCCATAAGTTTATAAAAGTCACCACAGTAATATATCTCTTCAGTTTGAGAGTCAATATATTTTTGAGCAAAATCTCCTTTTTTCATGGAGATAGAACCTAAGAGATTTGAATCTTCAAAATTTTCTAAAATTTGTATTCCTCTTATTTCTGTGTAATCATATTTATTTATAAGAGGTTCTCCTCTATTTTTAGTCATTCTTATATGCTCTTTCGTATCAGAACCAACACGTGTTCTTTTTTCTGGAGTAGCTTCAAACAAACCAATACAACCATTAAAAAACAATATTGTTAAGAGTGAAAATAGTATTATATTTTTCTTCATTTCTATCCTTTAATTTTTGAGGTATTATATATATATAAACTTTAATTTTTCAAAATAGAGTGGCTAAGGTCTAAAAGTGATATAATTTCATAATTTTAAAAAAGAGAGATATTATGGAACTATGTGTTGCACTTGATTTAGCTACAAAAGAGAAAAACCTTGATTTAGTTGAAAAAATAAAAGATTATAATGTTTGGCTTAAAGTAGGTCTTAGAACATATATAAGAGATGGTGAGGAGTTTTTACTTGCATTGAAAAAAATCAATCCAAACTTTAAAATATTTTTAGATTTAAAACTTTATGATATTCCAAATACAATGGCTGATTCTGCTGAGT
>CAYOKX010000013.1:0-28346 GCA_964404655.1 uncultured Sulfurimonas sp.
GGTGCATTTGGTGCAAGAGCTGAGATAATGGCTATGCTTTCTCCAGAGGGTCCAGTATATCAAGCAGGAACACTTAGTGGAAATCCAGTAGCGATGGCAGCAGGGTACGCCTCTCTTTCAAAACTAAAGCAAAATGCAAGAGTGATGGCAGTGTTACAAGAGAGAGCTACTCGCTTAGTTGAGGGTATGAAAAACTCTGCAAAAGAGTTTGGAATAGAGATGCAAACAGATGTAAGAGGAAGTATGTTTGGTTTTTTCTTTAATGCTAACCCAGTAAAAAACTTTACAGATGCTACAAAAAGTGATGCAGAGCTATTTGCAAAATTTCATTCAAGTATGTTAGCTGAAGGGTTTTACTTTGCATGTTCACTATATGAAACAGGGTTTATTTCAACAGCAACAACAGATGAGATGATAGAGGAGACTATACAAGCCTCAAGAAGAGTGTTTAAGGCTATAAAAAATGGCTAATGATGAGCAAAAAAAAGAGGAAAGAAAGCCTAGAATTAAGCCTATCATAGAAGCAGCCGATAGCCTCTCTTTAGGTATCTCTATGGTTGTGGCTGTTCTTATGGGTGTCGGTATTGGGTATCTTATACGTTCTATTAGTGGAGTGGAATGGACTATCTGGATAGGTGTATTTATAGGGATAGCTGCAGCACTTTTAAATGTTTTTAAAGTGTATAAAAAACAGATAGCTAGTTATGATGAGTTAGCAAAAGAGCCTCGTTATGCTATAAAAAAACAGTTAGAAGAGGATGAAGATGATAGGGATTATGGTGAAAAAAGCTATTAGTCTTATTGCGATTACTGAACTTTTAGTAATTGCTCTCTATTTTTATAATTTTGCACTCTTTATAAATCTTCAAGTAGCTTTTTTAAGTTCTCTTTTTATAATCATAGGCTCATCTATCGCTTATCAACGAATGGTAAAAACTCAAATTGCATCCAAAAACAGAGAAGATGGAAAAAGAGAGTTGTTAGATAGTATAGAAGATCCTTATGAGTTATATGATGATGAACCTATCAATAATGCCCCAGTTGAGGAGTTAGACCTCAAAGAGATAGTGAAAGAGGAGAGAGCAAAGATAAAAACTTTAAGTGTAGATAGTATGAAACATGGTGTAAGAGGGAGTGTTTCTCTTTTTCGTTTAGTTCCATATATATTTTTAGTTTTAGGATTTATCGCTTTAGAGAATAACAAACTTTTAGATGTTGCTATATATCTTCCATCTTTATTGGTTGGGATTGTTGTTGGGTCTGTGAGTATGTCAGGATTTTTGAAACCGTTACAAAAATAGTAACGGTTTTAGAATTGGCAAATTATAATTCTTTTATTATTTGAGCTGTTATTGTATCGATAGATTGAGTAGCATCTATTGATATGAGTTCTATATTAAGAAGTTTTGTGGCTTCTATAAGAGCATCTTGAATTTTAAGAAGATATGCAACTCCACGAAGTTCTATTCCATCTAGCTCTTTTTGAGAAAGTCTATATGTAAGTTCTTTTTTTGTTAGCTTTAGAAGAAATATCTTTTGAGGGTATATTTTATCTGTTGCAAAATCATTTAAATTTAGTAAATCTTTTTTCTCTATATCTCCTTGTACTATCGCATAAGCTATACCACTTACAGCACTTCTATCAGAGATTATCATATTTTTATCTATATTTGGTTTTATGACCTCTTGTATATGTTCAGCTCTATCGGCTAAAAAGAGTAAAAATTCTGCTTTTTTACTTTGTGCTTTTGCACTTAAAACCAGCTCTCGTATCTCTTTGCCAACCTTTGTAGCTCCTGGTTCTTTAGTGATAATAGCATCTGGAAAATTTCCTGCTAATGCAGATATTTGTGTACTTTTTCCTGCTGTATCTATCCCTTCTATCGCTATATACATTATCTTTTTGCTCCTATAATATTTTGTATCTCTTTTGGAATGAGATGTTTAAAATTTCCATTAAATTTTATAAGACTTCGAACTGCTGAAGAGCTTATAAATGTATGTTCTAATTTTGTCATTAGATAGATGGTTTCTATATTTTCATCAAGAGAGGTGTTGAGGTAACCTAGTTGAAGTTCATACTCAAAGTCAGTAACACTTCTTAGTCCTCGTATAAGAGTTTTCGCTTTATACTCTTTTGCTAAATTAACAGTAAGTGTTTCAAATCCTATTACTCGGATGTTTTGGATATGTTTCGTTGCTTTTTTTATCATCTCTATACGTTGTTCTAAAGTAAACATAGTCTTTTTTTCTTTAGAGATAGCAACTGCAATAATTACCTCATCAAAAAGTTTTAAAGCTCTCTCAATAATATCAAAATGTCCATTTGTAATAGGGTCGAAAGTTCCTGCATAAAGTGCTATTTTTTTAGTTTTCATTATATTATTCCCATCTCTCATATAGTTCATTCTCAATCCCTAAAAGGTCAAACCATTTTCCTACAATAAAATTTTCCATATCTTCAAGTGTTTGCTGTTTTGAGTAATATGCCATAACAGGAGGTGCTATGATGATACCTAGAGAGGCTAACTTCTGCATATTTTCTAAAGCTATGGATGAAAATGGCATCTCACGAGGGGCGAGAATAAGTTTTTTCTGTTCTTTAATCATAACACTAGCACAGCGAGTGATAAGGTTGTCAGAGATACCACATGCTATCTTAGCGAGTGTATTCATAGAGCAGGGTACTATAATCATCGCATCAACACCAAAAGAGCCTGAAGCTATGCTTGCAGAGATATTATCATTGTCATGAACTGTTATATCATTCATCTCTTTTTTTAAAACTGTTTTGGAGTTTTTGGACATTATAAAGTGTCGTTCTATATTTTTTGGTAGAAGTTCTAAAGTTTTTAACCCAAGATTTACACCACTTGCTCCACTTGTTGCTATTACTATTTTATTTACCATTTTAAACTCATAAGTATCCTTAGCTATCGGAGTGTTTTTCTAATTTTAACATCTTTTTCTAGTTTTACTAACTGCTAACTAAAAAACTTATGTTAAAATCTTGAAAAAAGGGTTTTAAGTGCAGAATATAGATGAAAGTTTAAATAATTTTATAGAGTGTTTAGAGGATGAACGATTTTATGATGCACATGAAACTGTTGAAGATATTTGGTTTCCTCGACGATTTGAGAAAGATGATGAGATAAACCTGTTAAAAGGGTTTATAAATGCTTCTGTTAGTTTTGAGCTTTATAAAAGAGGACGAATAGAAGCGAGTAAAAGAGTTTGGAAAAATTATCTTAAATATAGACCTTTACTTTATACAATAGATTCTCTTCATCTCAATAGGTATTATTTTGTAGCAAGTTATATTGAAAAAAAGAGAGTTTTGCTTCTCTCTTCATAACTATTTTTATAAGCGACTTTTGTAATCTTCATAAGTGAACTGTTTGACTATATCTAAAGAACCATTTTTTTTAAGTATTGCTAGTGATGGAAGTTTTATACCATTAAAAGTTGTACTTTTTACAAAAGTATAGTGAATTTGGTCTTCAAATATAATTGTATCACCTATTTTTAGCTTTTTATCAAAAGAGTAGTCACCCATAATATCACCAGCTAAACAGGTGTTTCCACCAAGTCTATACCTATATTTTTTATCTTCTCCACTCCCTCTTACCTCAGCACGATAGGGCATCGCTAAAGTATCTGGCATATGGGCTTCTGCTGAGGTGTCCAATATTGCTATATTTATACCATTTTCAAAAACATCTAAAACACTACTTACTAAAACACCTGTTTCCCAACCGATAGCTTCCCCTGGTTCTAAATATATATCTAAATTATATTGAGTTTTAAATCTCTTTATAAGAGAGATAAGTTTCTCTATATCATAACCTTTTTTTGTTATATGATGTCCTCCCCCAAAATTGAGATATTTGAGATTTGTAAAATATTGTGAGAAATTTTTTTCAAAAGAGAGAAGAACTTCTTCTAGCGCATCAGCATCTTGTTCACATAAAGCATGAAAGTTTAGACCATCAAGGTATGGAACAATAGTTTCATCAAAATTCTTAAGAGTTGTTCCTAAGCGAGAATAGAGTCCACAAGGGTTGTATATATCAACAGGTGAAGAGGAAATTTCTGGATTTATTCGTATTGAAATATGAATTTCTGGATTTATATTTTTAACTATATCTTTAAATTTTTTTAGTTGAGATGGTGTATTAAAAACTATATGATTTGATATTTTTGCTATCTCGATTATCTCACTCTCTTTAAATGCAGGTGAATAGGTGTGAACCTCTTTTTTAAACTCATTTTTAGCTAGTGTTGCTTCATGTAAGCCACTTGCGGTACATCCATAAAGATATTTTGAGACTAAAGGAAATGTAGCACTCATCGCAAACCCTTTGAGTGCTAAAATAATTTTTGCACCACTCTCTTTTTGAACATAGTCTAAAAGTTTTAAATTGTTTTCCAAAAGTTTCTCTTCACAAATATAGATTGGAGTTTCAAGATTTTTATAAATTTCTTTCATTAAATGGCCTTATTGTTTATTTCGAGAGCTTTTTCTACACAAGATTCAAGAGATGTATTATCTGCAATATAAGGTACAATATAGGATGGAAAAAATTTGGCAGTTGTTTTTCCTATTGATATAGCTGTAAAACTTTTATCCCATTGCACATTTTTTAAAAAACATTGTATAGTGGATGGTGATGAAAATATAATAGTTGAGTTTTTAGGAAGTGTTATATCTTTTGAAAACTGTTTACATACTGTTTCATAGATAATAACCTCATCACATTGTAATATCTCTATTAAGTTAGAGACAACTTTAGAAGCACGAAGGTAGAGCAGTTTTTTAGCTTTAAACTTTGTTAAAATCTCTTTAGCAAAATCATCACCATGATTTGCCTCTCCTATAAACTCAACAACTCCTCCATACTGTTTAATAACCTCTGCTGTTTTTTCAGCAATAGCATAAGATGGCTTTGTTTTCCACTCTTTATTTATATTATCTATCGCTTTGACAGCATTTTTTGATGTAAATATAAGTGCATCATAGGATCTGAAATCTATATTTTGATGAATATATTTTATATCAAATACGGAAAACTTATCTATCCCCTCTATTTTTTTATCACTTAATGTATAAATATTCACTTTAATATCCTTTTTATAATCGTCTTGCCCAACGAGCAAAAAATCTAGCTGGTAGAAGAGTTTTAGCTATTGGTTTATTTTTCAAAATATGTTCACTTAAAATTTTTGCTAAATATGGAGCTAACACAAAACCATATCCACCACTTCCATTTATTATATATAGATTTGGATAGTAGTCATACTTTGTATAATCAACTTTTTTTGTGTCAAATCTGATAGTTTTATTTTGAAGAGTTTTTTTAGAGATAATTACATCTCCTAAAAGAGGCATATAATCAACAGTACCAGAACGTAAACCTATATAATCTTTAATAACTTCTACATCTTTTAAATTAACTGTTTTATACATTTTATGAAGAAGTTCCTCTCTTCCTTTTAGTATATTGTAAGGTTCTTTTGTTGTTTGAGGGTGATAGTGAACATTATGAGTTGCTCCTATGGCTGAGATACCATTTCTTGTAGGAGAGATAGATACATCTTGATGGATAGAGTAGTTGTTCTTTGTTGAGGTTTTTATATCTATCCGATGTCCCCATATACCTCTAAGGTTTATATATGGTTCATCTATGATTTTTTCATAAGCTCCAGTAGCTAAGACAACATCTTTAATAATATATGTTTCATTTATAATCCAGTTACTATCTTTATATACTAAACTGGTAACTTTTTCATTAATAAATTCTATATTTTCACACATATTATTACATATTCCATCAGCATCTACAATACCAGTATCTAAACAGATTTTTTCTTGCTCTTTTGCATAATTTTTTAAAGAGTTTAGCATAACTGAAGATATTGTTTTTTCTTTTAAAGGAGTTGTTTGTTTATATATAGTTAAAATTTCACTTGATAGACTATCTTTTGCTATATGTATAAGTGGTGCTTTTGTAAAAAAATCTGGAAAGTTTTTTTCATAAAAATCCATACTATAAAGAAAAGCATCGTTAAGTAGTTCTCGTAACTCACCTTTTTTTGAAAACTTAGGGGAGATAAAAGCACCAGCAGCACCGCTACCTCCTCCTGCAATAGAGTTCATATCAAAAATTACAATTTTTTTATCACTTTTTTTTGAGAGTTGATATGCTAATGTTGAACCATTTATACCTGCGCCTATTATTGCAATATCATAGTTACTATTGTTCATCTATTGTATCCTTTTTAAATCATCTAATACATCTGAAAATTCACTATTAAACTGATTTATTAAATCTTGGTTGCGTGGTTTATTATCTATTTTTTCTATGATGTTGTAAAGAGTTGTTGCTCCAATATTTGCAGACAATCCTCTTAATGTATGTGTTGCACGTTGAAACTCCTCTTTATCTAAAATTTCTAATTTGAAATCTTTATAGAGTTCATAAAAACGTTTTAACATTTTCATATAAAGTTTACTATTTCCAGCTAGAAAAGATAATCCTTTCTCACTATTTATATGTTTAAAATTTGGAATTTCTATATTGTTATTTATTGTCTCATTTTTGAAAGATTTAACATTGCTACTATTTTTGTTTGATATAAAAGTTAATAGAGTTGAATAGAGTTTTTCAACATCTATCGGTTTATTAAGATGAGCATTCATTCCAACTGATTTTGTTTTTTTAACATCTTCAACCATAGCATTCGCTGTAAGTGCAATTATTGGTATCTCTTTATCTTTTGCTCTTATCTCTATTGTTGCTTCATATCCATCCATAATAGGCATCTGTAAATCCATAAGAATTAAATCATATTTTGTTTGGTTTTGAGTGTAGAGGTTAACAGCTTCTTGACCATTATTGGCTATATCTATATTTATATCACTATCTTCGAGGAGTCCTAACATTACAAGTTGATTTGTTTTGTTGTCTTCTACTAAAAGGATATTGTTGTTATCGAGAAGGTGGAGCTCATTTACTAAAGATTCAGCATCTTTATCTTTATCATTAATAAACTCTAATGAACTGTTTAAAAATATATTATTTAGGACATCATGTAAAATAGATGGATTTATCGGTTTTTGTAGAAATAAATTAACACCAACATCATGCGCTAATTTAGATATTGCATCTTCTCTAAAAGAGCTTACCATAATAATAGAGGGGATACTCATATTTGTGCATTGCTCTTCTATCTGTCTTACTGTTTCTATACCATCAAGTTCAGGCATATTCCAATCCATAAGGATAAGGTCATAACTTTTGTCACATTTTTTAAGTATTTCGAGGCTCTCTTTTCCTGAATATGAATGAAAAACTTGAATATCAAACATATTTAAACTATTTTCAAGTATCTCGTGCCAAGTTTCATTATCATCAACTATCAATACTTTTTTATCACTAAATAGGGAGTAATTATGCTCTTTATGAATCTCCTCTAAGTCTATTTCAAATATAAATTTACTTCCTATACCCACTTCACTCTCTATCCATATTTTTCCATTCATAAGTTCTGTAAGCTGTTTTGATATTCTAAGTCCTAAACCTGTACCACCATATTTCCTAGTAGTGCTTCCATCAGCTTGAGAGAAAGCTTTAAAAAGTCTTCCTTGCTGTTCTTGAGTTAACCCTATCCCTGTATCTGATATTTCAAATCTAAATCTATCTTGTTTAATTTTTTTAATATATATACCAATCTCTCCATCTTGAGTAAATTTAACAGCATTGCCTAAAAGATTTGTAATAATTTGAGAAATTCTTAAGCTATCACCAATAAAGTATTTTCCCATATTTGAATCATAGCTTACTATAAGTTCTAAATTCTTCTCGTGTGCTTTAAAACTTATAAAGTCTATTGTTGCATCGATAGCTTTAAAGAGGTCAAACTCTCTTTTTTCAATAGTTAACTTACCTGCCTCTATTTTTGATACATCTAAAATATCATTAATTATACCAAGGAGAGAGGTTGCACTACTATCTATTTTTTCCATATAGCTTTTTTGTTTCTTATCAAGGTTTGTTTTTAAAATAAGATGTGACATCCCTATAATTCCATTCATAGGTGTTCGTATCTCATGACTCATATTTGCTAAAAATTCACTTTTTGTTTTTGTAGCTTCTTCCGCTTTTATTTTCTCTTTTTCAAGTTTTTCTCTATAAAGTTTCTCTTTTTTATCTGTTTCCATCTTTTGATTAATTATACGGAATAGAATAAGAAGAATTATAATAATAACGATGGAGAATATAAGGCGAGTGATAAAGAGTGTATGTAAAACATCATATATAAGGTTGTTGTTTTCATAAGCAATAATCCAACCAACAACTTTTTTCGTAACAGCTTGTCTAATAGGGATAAATGAAACAATTTTAGAACCTTTCGTTCCAGTACGCATAATATAATGAGAAAAAGCATTACCTTTTAGCATCTCATCTTTAATCTCTTTTTTTAATTGACTGAGTTCCTCTTTATTGTTATCTAAACAATCTTTTGATGTATGACCACGAGGAGTAGTTACCATAAAATCATCATGTTCCGTTGCGGGTTTATATTTAAGAATAAGGTCATTTCGTTTCCAAGCTTTTGAACTAAATATATCTTTATGAATTAGAAAATGAGAGTGCATATTACTAATATCATTAAGATACTCTTGTAGTAACTCTGTTGGAAAAGAGATTTCAAATGCTCCAATATGTTTACCATTTTTGTTAAATGATGGATATGTATTTCTAAATGCGTGTGCTGTTCTTCCTTGAGTAAAACCTTGAACAGGTTTCAGTGTTTTGTTAACAAGTTCAAAATCTTCTCTTATATTTGTTAAATCATCACCAAATTTTTCAATCTTGTGCATACGTAAAAAAGAGATATTATTTGGAAATATAAAGTGATATTGGAGAAGTTTACTGAGTCTATATATTTTATAGGTTTTTTTAAGATGTTTTTTTAATTGTTCTCTTAGTATGTGAAGTTTTTGTTTATTGTTTTGATGGTTATATGCATCTGTTAGTATAGAGATTATGATAGTGTCTTGAATTGTTTGTTCATATATTTGAGTAGCTAACACTTTTTGGTTGTATAAAAATATATTGTAATGTGTTTGAACACTCTCTTTATGTTTGTGAAGTAAAGCATTAATATTTTCATCGCTTGTGTGTTTTGTAACATAAAAAAGAACTGTAAAAAGTGTAAGAAAAGTAACAATAGAGAAGATGAGGTATCTGATTTTAAAATCCATTTGAAAAACCTATTTTTTAGATACTTTATTATATATCAAAAATATAAAAATAGGAGTTAAATAACTTCACCCAACTCATAGCCAATTACTTTAACTTTAATAATTTTTGAGTTGTTTTGTTTTACCTTGATTATATCACCATATAAACCATCTTGAAGAGAAATTGCTGAGAAAGATATGCTAATATTTCTATTTTTAAGAACAACATTTATAGTTGAACCTCTACGTATTAAATTAAATTTCTGAATATCTCGTACTGTAATAATTGTATTTTCTTTAATATTATGCTTACTTTGAATAGATTTTTTACCTATTTTCTGGATAGGCATAGCTCTAAATCTATCAAAATGGATAGTTTTCTTTAAACAATTTTTAAAAGAGAGTTCCTCTTTTCTTCGAATGTTTTTTTTGGAGAGATAAACATCAACATCAGCATCTATTGTGTAATCAAAAAATATCTGTTTTTTTGTTTTCTTATCTTTTATAGATAAAATACCATTACTTTTTAAATAATTTTTTGAGTTTATTTTTAGATTGTATTGAGGAGGAAGAGAGTTTAGATAGCCTCTGGAGTGAATCTCTATATTTTTAAAAACTATATTTTGGTAATTTACTTTATATAAAAATTTTATTTTATTTTTAATATATGAGAAATCTAATCTTTTTTCTTTAATAAATTTAATATACTTTTTTTTAGTTATAAGATTTTTATATCCATATTTTTGAAGTAAAGAGATGAGTTCTTTTGATTTTACACGTTTTGTATATCGACCATCAAAAATAGTATATAAAACAATATCTGATTTGAGATTTGTAACTATATCTGAAATTTTTATTTCATTATTCTGAATATAATAAATTTCTTTTAAAATAGTATCTGCAAATATTATTTTTGAAAAGAGCAGGGCTAAAAGAAAAAATTTAATTTTTCATAGCCTTAATAAAAGTTTCATAAATATGTTCTAATTTCAAGTCATCTTCCAAAACACTTTCATTTTTTTCAATTAAAATATGTTCTAAAATAGCAACTCGCTTTAAAAGATATTCAAACATCTCTTTATTAATATCAGGAAGCATATTGTGCATAAAAGGGTCTTTACATCGTCCTTTCTCTATAACATGAGCAGGTATCCCTATTGCAGTTGCATTATCTGGAACCTCTTTTACTACAACTGAATTTGCACCTATTTTAGAATATTCACCAATAATAATATTACCTAAAACTTTAGCTCCAGCACCAATAACGGCACCTTTCTTGACAGTGGGATGTCTTTTTCCATGAGTAAGAGAGACACCGCCAAGAGTTACTCCTTGATAAATTAATACATCATCTTCTATTATTGTAGTTTCACCAATAACAACACCTGTTCCATGGTCAATAAAAACTCTTTTTCCTATTTCAGCAGCAGGATGAATATCTATATTTGTCAATATCTGTGCTAAACCCATAATAGTTCTTGAAAATCTTTTAAAGTTTGCTTTATAAAGTCTATTTGCTACTCTATACCAAGCAATAGCCCAAACACCAGGATAATTAAATAAAAAATCCATTTTAGAATTAAGGGCAGGGTCATTTTTATAAGCATTTGAAAAATCTTCTTTTATATCTGTATATAATCCCATTTTACTACTCCTTTCATTTAAAACTATATTTTAGTGATTTACTTCTAATAAAAATTATTCAATAATCATAGAAATATTAATAATAACAGTATCTTTTATCTCAACCGAAAATAAACCATATTTTTTTCCATCAAATTTTACATGTTCACCTATTCGGAAAAATAAATTTGTTTGAATAAAATTTATATACTTTATTTAATAATTTTATAAAACTATCTGCATTTAAAATGATTTCTGGAATTGTCGGGTCAAAACTTTTTTAAAAGTTAATATCTGAATTAATAGAATTGGTCGCTATACATAAATCAATCAAAGCTTTCCATTTTCTTTTGGTTTATTAATTTTAAAAAAGGGGAGTTGTAAAAGTTTTAATCCTATTTCATCTTCATTTTCATAACCAACAGTTAATCCAAAAAATTTATATCTACCAAATTCTAAATCTAAAAAAGTTGTCTTAAATCCAAATGTAACATTTGCATAAGATGATGCTAATTCAAAAAGTTCATTTACTGAAGCAGAACTCAAAAGAAATTGTGCTTCAGAGTTTGCAGATAATATTTTTCCATTCGAAGAGAAGATTATAAAAGGATTATAATCATACTCTAACCACTGTTGTTCAAAATTCATTCTATTCTTCAATATAATTTTTAAGCTTACGACCAACTTTTGGATGTTTTAATTTCTTAATAGCACTTGATTCAATTTGACGTACTCTTTCACGTGTAACACGAAGTTCTTTTCCAATCTCTTCTAGTGTTCTATCGCTCTCATCATCCATAATTCCAAAGCGAAGTTTAATAACAGCTTTTTCTCTCTCATTTAATTGTTCAAGAACATTCTCAATTTGGACTTTTAAATCATCTTTTAATATAGCTTCAGCAGGTGAAACTGATGCTTTATCTTCTATAAAATCACCAAAACGACCATCATCTTCACTACCAATAGGTGCTTCAAGAGATATAGGCTCTTTTGTTATTTTTATAACATTTTTAACTTTTTCAACAGATAAACCAACCTCTTCGGCAATAGTATCTACATCTGGTTCTTTTCCATGTTCTTGAAGATGCTTACGCATAATTTTATTTATACGATTAATAGTTTCAATCATATGAATAGGAATACGAATAGTTCTTGCTTGGTCAGCAATAGCACGTGATATAGCCTGACGAATCCACCATGTAGCATATGTTGAAAATTTATAACCTTTTTGATACTCAAATTTATCAACAGCTTTCATAAGACCTATATTTCCCTCTTGAATTAAATCAAGGAAAGGAAGACCACGATTTGTATAACGTTTTGCAATAGAAACAACAAGTCTAAGATTTGATTTTGCCATTTTTGTTTTAGAAATTTCAGATATATTTTTACCACGTTTTATCTGTTCTAAAATATCACCTAGTTTTTCAGGTTCCATATCAAAACTATTTTTCGATGCTTCTTTTGTTTGAACTAACTTTTTAATCTCCATATATGTAGAAACCATTGTTGCTTCTGGAACCATATTTGCAATATCTTCTTTAGTTAATTCTTGAATTTTCCCCACTAAAACTTTATGATTTGCTTTTAATGTTGCATTAAAAAGAGGGAGTTTATATTCAAGACGTTTCAGCTCTTTATCATAACCATCATCACTTTTCAAAGCTGTTTCCATAGCTTTCACAAGTTCATTTATAAGTTTTGAGGTTGGTCCCAGCTCTAAAAGTTTCTCTTTTAAAACACTTTTCTTAAATGTAATACTTAAAAAATAGAAAGCTATCTCTTCTGTTAATTTATTTTCTAAATCTTTAGGTGCTGATTCAAGAAATTTTATCCACTCTTTTTTTGCTTTTTCTAATGCTTTAAAACTTGTAGATACTTTTTCTACTCTTGATTTATCTTTAGCTGTTAATGTTTTCTCTTTTGCATCATCATCTTCAACTGTATTATCATCAGAATCATCTTTTTCATCTTCAAAGTTTCTAAAAAGTTCTTTAACACGTCGTTCTCTGTTGATAAGAGGTTCTTTGTAATCAAGAATAAACTCTATTAAATAGGGAACAGAACATATCGCATCGATAATAATACTCTCTCCACCTTCGATTTTTTTAGAGATTTCTATCTCTTCCTCTTTAGTTAATAAAGGAATTTGACCCATTTCACGAAGATACATACGTACAGGAGAATCTGAACGCGACCATTCAAGAAGTTCATGCTCTTTTAAAATATCAAATTTATCAGATTCATTCTCTTCTAGCATCTGTCTTTGCGCACTACGTCGTGCTTCTGCTTCTCTATCATTGAGAAGTTTTGCATGTTCAGAAGATGTATAAAGACAACTATTATACTTTGTTACAAGCTTAAAAATATTTTTAGCTTGTGCAGCCGTAGGTTGTTTTTCGAAAAGTTCTATGAGTGATTCATAAGTCAAACAATCTTTGGACTTACTTTCGACAAAGAAGGTTTCTATCGCTTTATTTAGTTCTTTTGCTGTCATATTGTAGCATGCTCCATGAATTTAAGGTGATTTTAATGATAGGATTATACCGAGATACACTTAAATTTTTATTTTAATAGTTGTTTAAATTAATATAAAAAGTGATAAAATACATAAAAGGAGTTATTATGCAAACAGGTTATTATAGTGCTGCTGCTGGAATGGTCACACAATTTAATCGTCTTGATAATATCGCGAATAATTTAGCAAATGTCAATACTGCAGGCTTCAAAGAAGATAATCTTGTTGTTGGTGACTTTATGAGGATTTATAAAGAGGCTAGAGATGAACTTCCAAATGCTAACCATACAAGAGATAGTGCAAAATTTATAAATAGAACTATGACAAGAACTCCTCAAATTGTAGATTCTTTTACAAATCATTCTGTTGGAACAATGCAACAAACAAATAATAGTTTAGATTTTGCACTTTCAAGAGAGGGATTATTTTTTGCTGTCAATACACCGCAAGGTGTTAGATTAACAAGAGATGGTTCATTTACAACTGATGAAGAGGGTAGACTTGTAACAAAACAGGGATATGAAGTTCTTCCGAATGATTATTTTCAAACAAAAGATGGCATAACAATGAACACTCAAGATAGTGTTATTGAAGTAGATAAAAATGGTCAGATATATACAAATGTACCAAATGGTGTAAAACTATCAGCTAATGCAAAACTTCTTATAGCTCAACCAGACTCTACAAAACTTTTAATTAAAGAGGGTGATAATCTTTATAAATATGAAGATATGAAATCTATTGAAATAATAGATGAAAGTGGGGCGATAAAACAGGGGTTTGTAGAAAAAAGTAATGTAAATGCTGTACGAATGATGACCCAGATGATAGAAACAAATCGTTTAGTTGGTATGTACCAAAAAGTTATGGATACACAGATGAATGATATGAATAGAGATGCGATTGAAAAAATTGCTAAAAGAACTTAACAAAGGATAAAATACTATGATGCAATCACTATATACTGCTTCAACAGGGATGTTGGCACAACAAACACAAATAGACACAACAGCAAATAATGTAGCCAATGTAAATACAATAGGATTTAAAAAATCTCGTGCAGAATTTGCAGATTTAATGTATCAAGTCATGGAATATGCTGGAACAGCAACAAGTGATGTTACAAAAAGTCCAACTGGAATAGAAGTTGGTTTAGGAGTTCGTCCAACCGCTGTTAATAAAATATTTTCAGAGGGTTCTTTAAAACAAACAGATAATCAACTTGACTTGGCAATTACAGGAAAAGGTTTCTTTAAACTAGAATTACCAGATGGTACGGAAGTATATTCAAGAAATGGTGCATTTAAAATAGATGATAATGGCACACTTGTAAATAGTGATGGTTACAAAATAGTTCCTGAAATAGTTGTTCCAACAGATGCTACCAATATTAGTATAGGAAGTGATGGTACAGTAAGTGTGGTTCAAGCAGGACAAACACAAGCTACAATAATGGGGAATTTAGCAACAACGAACTTTATAAATCCAGCTGGTTTACACTCTATGGGAGATAATCTTTATATAGAAACAGATAGTTCTGGACAACCTGTTGAAGGAACACCAGGTGTAGATGGTCTTGGTGTCTTAAGACAGGGATTTGTAGAGCTTAGCAATGTAGAACTTGTTGTTGAATTAACAGATTTAATTACAGGACAACGTGCTTATGATTCAAATTCAAAAGTGATTACAACGAGTGATGAAATGCTTCAAACAACAAATAATCTAAAAAGATAAGAATAGTTTGGGTATAATGCCAAAATTAATTTAGAAAAAATAGTTAGGATTTTTATATGCAAAAAGCAAATATTGACGGAAAAGTTTGGACATTTGGTAAGGATATTGATACAGATTTAATTATTGCTGCAAGATACTTAAACACTTCAGTGCCTGAAGAGCTAGCAAAACATGTTATGGAAGATGCTGATCCAGAATTTGTAAACAATATGCAAATAGGTGATGTTATAGTAGCGGGTGAAAACTTTGGTTGTGGAAGTTCTCGTGAACATGCACCTATTGCACTTAAAGCTGCTGGTGTTGCTGCTATTATTGCTCCAACTTTTGCAAGAATTTTTTATAGAAATGCCTTTAATATGGGACTTCCTATATTTGAACTACCTCAAAGTGCAGAGATAAAAGAGGGGGATGAGATTAGTATAGATATGAATGCAGGTACTATTACAAATAAAAGTACAGATAAATCTTATGCGTTTACTCCTATCCCAGCATTTATGCAAGAATTGATTGATGCAGGCGGTTTAATGAACTTTGCACAAAATGAAATTAAAGGTAAATAATGAAAACATATAAAATAGCACTAATTAAAGGTGATGGAATTGGTCCAGAAATTATAGATGAAGCTGTTAAAGTTTTAGATGCTGTTGCATCATGTAGTGGCTTTGATTTTTCTTATGATGAAGTTCTTATGGGCGGAAATGCTTATGATATTACAGGTGACCCATTACCAAAAGAGACAGTAACTAAATCATTACAATCAGATGCGGTACTTTTTGGTGCTATTGGTGGAGAAAAATGGGATAGTTTACCTCGTGAAAAACGTCCTGAAAGTGGTCTTTTAAGATTTCGTAAAGAGCTTGGTGTTTATGCAAATTTACGTCCTGCTGTTGTATATGATGAACTTATAAATGCTTCTTCATTAAAACCAGAAATTATCAAAGGTGTTGATATTATGGTTGTTCGTGAGTTAATTGGTGGAATCTATTTTGGTGAACCAAAAGGACGAACGGATGACAAAGGTTGGAATACAATGGTTTATACTCGTGAAGAGATTATTCGTATTGCTCACCACGCTTTTAAAATTGCTCAAAAAAGAGATAAAAGAGTTTGTTCTATCGATAAAGCAAATGTATTGGATGTTTCTCAACTTTGGAGAGATGTTGTTACTGAAGTTTCAGCAGAGTACCCAGATGTAGAACTTTCTCATATGTATGTAGATAATGCAGCTATGCAACTTGTTTTAAATCCAAAACAGTTTGATGTTATGCTTACAGGAAATATTTTTGGCGATATTCTTTCAGATGAGGCATCTATGCTTTGTGGTTCTATCGGTCTTTTACCATCTGCAAGTATTGGTGATAAAATAGGTGTTTATGAGCCTATTCATGGTTCTGCTCCAGATATAGCTGGTCAAGGAATAGCAAATCCAATAGCAACTATTTCATCTGCATCTATGATGCTTAGATATGCTCTTGGTGAAATAGAAGCAGCTGATAAAATAGATAATGCAATTAAAAAAGCATTAAGTGAAGGCTATCGAACAGGTGACTTGTCTCAATTTGATGCAAAAGAGGTTTGTTCAACAAGTGAAATGGGTTCTATTATAGCTAATAATATTGTAAGATAATCTATACAATAAATAAATATGGAAACTATAACTTTAGCAAAAATTTATGAAAATCAAGGTCTCAATAATGAGGCCTTGGGTATTTATAAAAAAGTTTTACAAAAAGACCCTTCAAATAAAGAGGCAAGGGTTGCTATTGGAGAATTATCAAAACAGAGAGAAAAATTTTCAAATATCAACACTCAGATGAAAGATTTTTTTATAAATATGGATACTGAAATTGAATTTATTGAATTCGAAAGGTGGTTATTAAAAACATGGAATTAAAAGATGTTATTTTATCGACTTTAGCAGAGATGGAAGACCCTGTTAAAATTGAAATACCTCAAAAAGAGATTATAGAAAAAAAAGTTATTATAGATAAAGAGTTACAAAAAGATAATAAATACAAATTTAATGATGATATAGTAGAAAATTTTCAGAAAGAGTTACTAAATGAAAATAGCTATAAAATAACAGAAACTGAAATTGTTTATTTAACCTCTATAAAAGAGAGATTATTGGTTCTTTTTGAAGGATTTCAGTCTCCAAATAATACACATATAGAAACAAAAGTTGATATAACACTTAATTTTTTAGAATATATTTTATCAACAATTGAATTAAGAATAAATAGTTTAGAGAAGGAGGAGCAATAATGAATCAATATCGTGTATTAATAGATGCTAATGATGAAAAAGGTTTAGTACATAAAGTGTCAACAGTATTTTACAATTTTAATTTGAATATTTTATCAAATAGTGAATTTGTAGATAAAGAAAAAAATAAATTTTTTATGAGAAGTGTCGTTGATGGGGACGTAAATCTAAATGAGCTATACAAAACACTTAAAGAAACTTTACCAATAGAAACTGTTATCAATGTTATTGAGCCGAAAAAGAAAAATATTATAATTATGGCAACAAAAGAGATGCATGCTTTAGGTGATATTCTTATTCGTCATGAAGCAGGGGAACTTGAGGCTAATATATTGGCAGTAGTTTCTAACTACGATAAATTAGAAAGTTTAGTAGAAAAATTCAATATTCCATACAAGACAATTTCCCATGAAAATTTAGAACGTGAAGTACATGAAAAAGAGATTATTACATATATAGATGGCTTTAAAGATGTTGATTATATAGTTTTAGCAAAATATATGAGAATTCTAACACCTCAGTTTGTTAAAACATATGAAGATAAAATTATAAACATCCACCACTCATTTTTACCAGCATTTATAGGTGCAAATCCTTATAAACAAGCATTTGAAAGAGGTGTGAAAATTATTGGAGCAACTTCTCATTTCGTAAATAACAATCTTGATGAGGGTCCAATTATTGCGCAAGAGATTATTCACATAGACCATACATATAGTTGGAAAGATATGCAACGAAAAGGCAAAGATGTTGAAAAAGTAGTTCTTTCTCGTGCTTTAAAACTTGCTCTTGAAGATAGAATATTTGTTTATGAAAATAAAACAGTTATTTTTTAAAAGGATATAGAAATGTTTAATTTAGTATTAGTAAATCCACAAATTCCAAACAATACAGGAGCAATCGGTAGATTGTGTGTAAATGCTGGTGCTTCTCTTCACCTAATTAAACCAATAGGTTTTGATATAGATGAAAAAGCAGTTAGACGTGCTGGGCTTGATTATTGGGATAAATTGGATCTACATGTTTGGGAAAGTATAGATGAATTTTTTGAAAAAAATGATATTACCAATAATGCTTATTTTGCAACAACAAAAACAGATAAACCATATTTTGAAGCAAAATTTAAAGAGAATGATTTTATATTTTTTGGAAGTGAAACAGCTGGTATTCCTGAAAATATTTTAAGTGAATTTAAAGAGCAAAATATTACTATTCCTATGACTCCAGAAGGAAGAAGTTTAAATCTTGCTATTAGTACAGGTATTGTTCTTTATGATGCTATTCGACAAAACTATACAAATTTTAAAAGTTAGTTAAATATGGGTTCTATTTTTGATGGGATAATGGTTTTTTTATTTGTTTTATTTATGGTTTTTCTATTTGGTGGTTATCATAAAATAAAATCAGGGCAACGAGAAGAGCAATTCAAAAGAGAAGAAGAGGAAAGCAGTAACTTAAAATGAATAGTTTTTCAAAAATAGTAGATGAAATTAAAAATATTGTATCTTTAGATTTTAAATCTAAAAAAGTTTTTGATAAAGATGTTGCAAATATTCTTGGTATTACTCAAATGAATTTTGCAACAATGAAAAAACGAAACAAGATACCATTTACAGAATTATTAGATTTTTGTGCTATTAAATCTATCTCTATTAATTGGATTTTATATGGCCAATCACCAGAAAGTCTTATAGAATCTACTCATAAACTTTATGTAATAAAATATTTCAATAGTATAAATGCAAGTGCAGGTGGTGGTTCAGATATAGAAGAAGATGAGCAGATAGAAGAAGTTGAAATACCTGAACAATTTATTCTATCTCTCGGTGGTGAAAAAGAGTTGAAAAATATAGAAGCTATTAATGTTTCTGGTGATTCTATGGAACCAACATTAAATTACAATGATATTGTTTTTATAAATAGAAAAAAAACTGACTTTAGCAGAGGAGGAGTTTTTGTTATTAGAACAGAATCTGGTCTATTTATTAAAAGGGTTGAGCAACGAGAAGATGGTAGAGTAGAAGTTATCTCTGATAATAAAATTTATACTAAACAAATTTTAGAAAATGACAACTTAGAAATAATTGGAAAGGTTGTTAGTAGGTTTGGTAAAACTTATTAGATTAGAAATTGATTAAGATAGTTATAAATTTATTTCTCTGTTTCAAGCTGTACTCAGATAGTTTATATACTACTGATTATAAACAAGAGATTAAGCTTTTAGAAGCTCTTGATATAGAATCATCTTTTTTGTATGATAAAAGAATGAATACTATATTTTCTAAAAATAGGACTGAATATCAAGATGATTTTTTATACTCGATAGATAAAGCATATATTTATATTCCAGCTATAAAAAATATTTTAGCAAAAAATAATATTCCTAAAGAGTTCGTTTATTTGGCTATGGTAGAATCCCATTTTTCCTCTTTAACAATTTCAAATAAAGAAGCAGTTGGAATATGGCAATTTATACCTGAAACAGCTAAAGATTACCATTTAAGAATAGATAAATATGTTGATGAAAGGCAAGATATTGTAAAATCAACTCAAGCAGCAGTAAATTTTTTAAAAGCTCTTTATAAAAAATTTGGAAAATGGTATTTAGTTGTAATTGCTTATAATTGTGGTGCAGGAAGATTGGAAAAAGCTATCAATAGTGCAGGTAGCAATGATTTAACTATTTTATTGGATGATAGGAAACATTATATTCCAAGGGAAAGTAGAAGGTATATTCGTAAACTAGTTGCCTATATATTAATGGGAAATGATTATTTTTTTCTATTAAAGAGAGAGTATGAACATTTTTTTAATATTAGTAATACCTATTCACTTTCAACTGTAAAGTTACCAGTTGGAGAATCTTTAAGTAGAGTTTCTAAAATAATTGGTTTACCATTGAATAAATTAAAAGATTTAAATAGACATCTTAAATATGAATTTACTCCTCCATATTTAATGAATTATGATATATATATACCTTATGAAAAGTTAACAACTTTTAAAAAAGAATATTTTCAAAAAAGTAGTTATTGTAAATATGAGATATATAATGTTCAAAAAGATGATACTTTAAAAAAAATTAGTGAGTTATATAATATTTCTTATGTGAATCTAGTTATATTTAATAAACTTTCAAATAGTAAGATTTTTGAGAATCAACAGCTAATTATACCAATTAAATAGGATTTAAACTATGAATAATAAATATATATTTATGACAACAACTACTCTTCTTTTATTGATTTCAGGATGTAGTACAAGAGGTGTTGATAGCTATAAAAAAGATGATAAAAACATTCAACACTATACTGCAATAAAAAAGAAAAAAAACTATTCTCACCCGACAATGAAACCCTATGAAATTATGGGTATAAAATATTATCCTGCAACTGTTTCCTTAGGTGATGTTTTTAAAGGTAATGCTAGTTGGTATGGTCCAGATTTTCATGGCAAGTTGACTTCAAATGGAGAGACTTATGATATGATGGATATGACAGCAGCACATAAAACATTACCAATGAACACTCTTTTAAAGGTAACAAATAGAGATAATGGATTATCAACTATTGTACGAATAAATGATAGAGGACCATTCGTAGATACTCGAATTATTGACCTATCCAAAGCTGCAGCTAAAAAAATTGATATGATTAAAAATGGAACAGCTTCAATATCTATTGAAGTGATTGGGTTTAAGCAAAAAAAGAAAACTAAATTAAAATCTAACACAAATCATAAATTTCATCTTCAAATAGGTTCTTTCTCTAAAATAGCTGGTGCTATAAAAGTACAAGAGAAATATGATGGAACAGATGGGTATAAAACAATAATAAAAGATATTCAGATAGATAATAAAAGAATATTTAAGGTACTATTAGATGGTTTTAAAAATAAGAATGAGATTATTGCTTACAAAGAGAAAGAAAAAGATTATTTTCACAATGCTTTCATAGTTAAAGGAGATTAGATATGCTAACAAAAACAAGAGTAACAAAAGAGACAGATATAACAATTTCACTAAATTTAGATGGCTCAGGTAAAAGTAACATCGATACAGGAGTCGGTTTTTTAGATCATATGTTAGAAAGTTTTTCTAAACATTCACTTATCGATTTAAATATTAAGTGTAATGGCGATACTCATATTGATGATCATCATAGTGTTGAAGATATAGGTATAGTTTTAGGTTCTTTAATAGCAGAGGCTCTTTATCCTGTAAAAAATATGGAGCGTTTTGGGAATGCAAATATTGTTATGGATGAAGCCTGTGTTAGTTGTGATTTAGATTTAAGCAATAGACCTTATATAGTTTTTGAACTTTCTCTTATTGGAAAAGTTGGAAGTTTTGATACTGAACTTGTAGAAGAATTTTTCAGAGCATTTGTTTTAAATTCTCGAATAAGTGCACATATTGTTCAACTAAGAGGAAAAAATCAACACCATATAATAGAAGCAGGATTTAAATCTTTAGCTGTTGCTTTACGTAGAGCTATGGTCGAAAATATGAGAGTTGGTATACCAAGTACAAAAGATGTTTTATAGTTCTTAAATTATGAATATAAACTTTTTTTTTATTTTTATTTTCTTAGGATTAAATTCAATATACTTTTTTTTTAAGCCTATTAAAGTTGAACAGCAAGATTTTATAGATATTCCTCTTTTTGAGATGAAGCAATTTACATTGTATGAGCTAAATAATAGAGGATTAACAACATTAATGAGTGGTACAAGTTCAATAAGATATAGTGATAGATATAAAGTGTTAAATATTAATTTTACAAATAATTCAAAAGAATATATAGCAAATATGACTGCTGGAAGTGGTGTTTATAATGAAGATAGATTAGAGTTAAAAGATAATATTGTTTTTTCAAGGGAAGATGGTTTGACATTTCAAACTGATAGTGCCATATATAATAAAAAAACAGATGTAATAAAAACTCAAGGAAAATATAGAGCTTCCATAGGAAAAAATATAGTTACAGCAGATTCCTTAATATATTTTAATCTTAAAAAAGAGATAGAATCAAAAAATATAGTGATAGTATATCAATTAGGAGAATAGTTTAAAATGAATAAAAAAATATTTTTATTTTTATTGTTAACATCATTAGTCTCATCTGAAGAGTTAAAAGTAACATCTGAAAACTTTAAAGCAGATGAAAAAACTGGAATATCTATATTTGAAGGAGCTGTTAATATTATTAAAGGAAAAGATGAATTAAATGCTTCTAAAATATCTATTTTTACAGATAAAGAACACAAACCTATAAAATATATAGCTAATGGTAATGTTTCTTTTAAGATTAGTACAAAAGATAATATTATATATCATGGAAAAGCCCAAAAAGTTATTTATCTTCCTAAAGAGAAAGAGTATCATTTTTATAAAGATGTAAATTTAAATCAATCCAATAATCAAAAAGTTATTATTGGTGATGAAGTTGTTTTAAAAACAGTAGAAGGTAAAGCTTTTGCTAAAGGTCAAAAAGATAAACCAGTAATTATGATTTTTAATATAGTTGAAAAAAAGGAAAAATAATATGATAGAGATAGTTGATGCAAAATTTATAACATCTGCTCCAAATGTAGCAGATGCCCCAGAATCGTTTGAACAAAATGAAGTTGTTTTTATGGCACGTTCAAATGTTGGAAAAAGTTCATTATTAAATGCTCTTACAAACCACAAAGGTTTAGCAAAAGTATCTTCAACACCAGGAAAAACAAGATTAATAAATTACTTTGATGTAACCTTTATAGATAGGGATACTGAAAAAAAAAGTATCTCTAAATTTGTAGATTTGCCAGGTTTTGGATATGCAAAAGTTTCAAAATCTATTAAACATAATTGGGAAAAGAATCTTACTGATTATATAGCACAAAGAGAGCAGATTAAACTTTTTATACATCTTATAGATTGTAGACACCCGCATTTAGATATAGATACACAAGTAAGTGAATTTTTATTTGATAATGTAAAAGAAAATCAATATATTTTACAAATTTTTACAAAAATAGATAAACTAAACCAAAAAGAGCAAAGTGCATTAAGAAAAGAGTTTCCAAATGCAATGATGGTTTCTAGTTCTAAAAAACGAGGTATGCAAAAAGCTATTAAAGTTATTTATGAGATACTACAAGAGAAAGATGATGAGTTTTTAAATGAATATTGAATTTAAAAAAGCTACTCTTTTAGATATAACACAGATGCAAGAGCTCATCTATCCTGAAGTCTTGTCTGGTGTTATTTTAGCAAGAGATGATGATGAAATAGCTACAAATATTCGTTCCTATACTTTAGTAATTAAAGAAAAAGAGCTAATAGGTTTTTGTGCATTACATATTCACACTAAAAATCTAGCAGAAATCCGTTCTCTTATTATAAAAGAAAATTTTAGAGGCTACAATATAGGTGAAAAATTAGTTGTTAAAATTGTAGCTGAAGCAAAAACACTTAAGTTAAAAAAACTATTAAGTCTTACTTATAAAAAAGCTTTTTTTGAAAAAATTGGTTTTATAGAGATACCAAAAGAATCTATACCTGAACATAAAATATGGACAGATTGTATAAAATGTAAACTTTTCCCTGTATGCAACGAAGTATCATTAATAAAAACCCTTTAATAGCCATACTATATTTTTTACTTTTTTTTCTTTATGAAAGTTTAACTAGTATTTATCTATTTTTACCTCCTCTTCTCGCTTTTTTATTTGTACTATTTACAAAAGCTATAAAAGATGATGACCTTTTTTTTAGTATCTATATAGGTGTTTTTCTGATTATTTTTGAAGCAGATAAAGGTTATCTTTCTTTTTCCTCTATCATCTATTTTTTATTAATATATAAATTTATTCTACCTAAAATAGTCCAAAATTTTAGTTGTTCATTTTGTATTAATATTGTTTATGTAGTTTTATCTTATTTAGGATTTTATATTTTCACTCTTTTTTTAGAAAAGATATTTATAATATCTATACCAGAATTAAATTATTATATAGTTTATTATATGATAATAGAATTTTTCTTAGTGAGTTTATTGTGAGATTAAAACTTGTTCTCTCTGTTTTTTCCTTAGTATGGTTTATTTTAATAGTACGAGTTTTTTATTTAGCTGTTCAATCTAATAGCTATTATGATAAATTATCATTAAATAATACCACTAGGATAGAAAAAATAGCTCCAGTAAGAGGTGAAATAGTAGATAGAAACAATAAACCTATTGCTATAAATAAATTAGGTTTTAAGATTCAACTTAAACCACATTTAACATCAAAAAGAAGAAAAAAGATATTTGATGAAGAGATAGATTTTCTACTTAAAACTCTTCCTAGTTTAAACAAAAAAAAGATTATAAAGAATTATAAAAAAAAGAACTCTTTTTATAATCATAACTACATAGATATTGTTCATTTTATTCCTTATGATGAGATTATGCCAGTATATTCACTTTTAAATTTAAGAGAAAACTTACATATTGTTCCGTCACCAAAACGATTTTATCCATATAAAACAACTGCTGCTCATATTATCGGATATGTTGCACGTGCAAATCGTAAAGATATAAATAATAATTCACTCTTAGAATTAATAGGATATGTTGGAAAAACAGGTATTGAAAAATATTATAATAAATATCTTCAAGGTGAATCAGGATATAGAAAAATTAAAGTAAATGCAAATAATCAAGAAGTTGAAGAGTTAGAATACCAAGCTTCAATAGAAGATAGAAAATTAACATTAAGCTTAGATATGGATTTGCAAGTTTACATAGAAAATCTCTTTAAAGATAAAGTTGGAACTATTGTTGTGATGGATGTAAATGGTTCAATTCTGTCAGCAAGTAGTTTTCCAAAATATGATTTAAATATATTTGTATCTGGAATGTCACATAAAATGTATAATAGTTTATCATCAAATTCAGACCACCCATTTACAAATAAATTATTACATGGTCTTTATCCTCCTGGTTCTGTTATAAAAACTGGTTTAGGACTTTTGTATATTACAACAGAAGTAGATGAAAATTGGCAAGTAACTTGTAAATCAAATCTACCATTAGGAAGAAGAGTTTTTAGATGTTGGAAAAGAGTAGGGCATAAAAAAACTAATATTACAAAAGCGATAAGAGAAAGTTGTGATGATTATTTTTATAAGGGAAGTTTACTTCTTGGAAATGAACGTATGAGTGAAGGTTTGATGCGTTATGGTTTAGGTAAGAAAACAGGTATTGATTTACCTAATGAATTCATAGGTATCGTTCCATCTCGTACATGGAAAAGACGAAAATATAATCAAGCATGGAATGTAGGTGAAACATTGAATACAGCTATAGGGCAAGGAAATTTTTTAATTACACCTATTCAGATGGCACAATACACAGCACTTATGGCAACTGGTAAATTACCCACACCACATTTTGCAAAACAGATAGGGGATAAAATATATCAACCAAAAATTCAAAATGTTTTAACAATAAAAGAGTTAGAGAAACTACCTATAATCCAAGAAGCGATGTATCAAGTATGTAACCACAAAAAAGGAACAGCCTCTCACTATGTAAAATCAAATGTTACTATTGCAGGTAAAACAGGGACAGCACAAGTTATAGCGATAAAGCAAGATATTAAACAGAGAAAAAGAGAGCATGAACTTTCATACTACAACCGTTCTCATGCATGGTTTACTACTTATGGACCGTATAAAAAACCTCAATATGTTGTTTCTGTTTTAGTAGAACATGGTGGACATGGTGGTTCAGCCGCAGGTAAGTTAGTTTCAAAAATTTATGATAAATTATTAGAGTTAGGGTATATTAAAAATTAAAAATATAGTATTATTAGAAAATTAAAAAATAAAAGGTATACACTATGACACAAGCTGAAAAATTAGAGGAACTTATCTCAAAAACTGTTATTCCAGATATTAATGAAGTACTAGATACGATTTTTGAAGAGATAGCAGATAACAAAGAAGCAACAGAAGATGCAAAAGAGGAGATAGAGGAGCTTCAAGAGTTTAAGGCTGACTTGAAAGATATTTTAGAAGATATTGCTACTGGTGATATTGAAGAGGATGAGTGTCGTGAAATTATTGAAGATATAAAAGAGGCTCAAAAATCTGAAGTTGAAAATGAGTTTGGATTTTCTGAAGAAGATTAACCTTATAGTTGATTTTTAAATTCATTTGTATATAATTTCATTACTAAAATAAGGATAAAATATGAAAATAATTCTACTAGGAGCTCCAGGTGCTGGAAAAGGTACACAAGCTCAATTTTTAACAAAAAAATTTAACATTCCTCAAATCTCTACGGGTGATATGCTTCGTTCAGCTATTAAAGCTGGAACTGATATGGGAAAAATGGCTAAAAAAGCTATGGATGCTGGTCAGCTGGTAACAGATGAGATTATCATCGGTCTTGTAAAAGATAGAGTTGCTGAAGATGATTGTAAAGGTGGTTACCTTTTAGATGGCTTCCCTCGTACATTGGCTCAAGCTGATTCTATGACAAATGCTAATATTAGTATAGATGCTGTAATAGAGATAGATGTTCCAGATGAAGAGATAGTAAAACGTATGTCAGGTCGTCGTGCACATTTAGCGAGTGGAAGAACATATCATACTATATATAACCCTCCAAAAATAGATGGTAAAGATGATATAACTGGTGAAGATTTAGTACAGCGTGATGATGATAAAGAGGAGGTTGTTTTAGAACGTTTAAAAGTTTACCATAGTTTAACTCAACCTCTTTTAGGTTACTATAAAGAACAAGCAAAAAATATAGAGAGTTTAACATATATAACTGTTGATGGTACAGCTGATATTATTCATGTTGAATCAGATATTGATGCTAAATTAGGAAAGTAGGGTGATGTTTAGATTCTGAAACTTATTCAGAATCTAAATTTTAGAACTTATAAAACTCTCCATCTCCAAAACAATCTCTTCAATAGTTCCCTCACCAGAGATAGTTTTTAAAATACTTTTTGTATTGTAAAACTCTTTTATCTGAGCTAAAGGCTCTAAATAGACATTCATTCTGTTATTAAAAACTTCTGTGTTATCATCAGTACCACGAGCACGACCTAAAACTCTATCTTTTGCTGTTTTTTCACTTACTTCTACTTCTATTACATTTTTAATCATTATAGAACTATCATCAGCTAAGAAATTCTCTAAAGCATCCATCTGCTCTATACTTCTAGGATAACCATCTAAAATAACAACATTTGTAGGTGCTGATTTTATAGCATTTGTTATAGTTTCGATAGCAATTTTTATAGGAACAATAAGACCTTTAGAGATATAGTTTTCTATCTCTAAGCCCAATTCACTTTGTGTTACTACCTCAGCACGAAGCATATCTCCAGTTGAATAATGAGTAATATTTTCATTTTTTTGAGCTATAAGTTCAGCATCGGTAGTTTTACCAGAGCCAGGAGCTCCGATAATTAGAAATAATTTTTTCATTATGCTTTTGTTTGTTCACGAAGTCTAATGTGTAAATCTCTTAGTTGAGCATTATCTACTTCACTAGGAGCTTTCGTAAGTACACAAGATGCTTTTTGTGTTTTAGGGAATGCAATAACATCACGAATACTTTGTTTTTTAGTAATAAGCATAATAAGTCTATCAAAACCTAATGCAAAACCACCATGTGGAGGTGCACCAAATTTAAGTGCATCAAGTAAAAAACCAAATTTTTCTTGAGCTTCTTCTTCTTCAATACCAAGAAGTTTGAATACTTCATTTTGAATCTCTTCTTTATGAATACGTATAGACCCACCACCTAGTTCAGTACCATTAAGTACAATATCATAAGCGATAGACTCTATCTCTTCAGGGTCCTCCTTATTTGTATCTTTTGGTTGAGTAAATGGATGATGAAGTGCTTTTACACGACCATCTTCAACTTCAAACATAGGAAAATCAACAACCCATACAAATTCAAA
>CAYOKX010000014.1:0-27860 GCA_964404655.1 uncultured Sulfurimonas sp.
GATTTTTTTTCGTCCATTATATTTTAATTACTATTTTTAGTTTTCCTTTTTATCGCTTATTAATATTTTCTCTAAAACCCCAAAAGCGACGAGATTGGATAACTTCAGAATGGCTCATATCTACTATCATAAGCTCCTCTTTATCTCCAATATGCTCTATAATTTCCCCATTTGGTGAAGCTAAAATGGAATCTCCATAAAAATTCCAATTAAAATCTTTATCTTGATATTCCCCTATACGATTTGCTCTTAAAACATAACAGTTATTTGTAAAAGCACGTGTAACTAATAATGCTCTCCATCGTTCATAAGATTCAAAAGTTGCAACACTTGGAACTAAAACACAATCGATATTTTTCAGAGCTAATTTACTCCATATAGCATCAAAATGAAGTTCAAATCCACTTACTATTGCAAACTTAAATCCATCAACTTTAAAAACTAATGGAGTTTCAATCTGTTTAACCTCATTTGCAAAAAACTTATCTTCATTCCAATGTTGATACCCTATAAGAAGTTGTTGCTGATAATAAGATGTAGAACTTGGAGCAAATTTTGCTACTGTTTTATAAATCTCTTTTTTCTTTACTATAATAAGAGGAGCAATAATAGTGATATTATATGTTGTAGAAAGTTCTTTTAAAACCTTTATCTGACTAAGTGCTTGTTCCTTTATCATCGAAAAGCTCATTGTCTCTAGCTCTTTAAAAAAAGGGTTTAAAACATACTCTCCAAGAAGTAAAACTTTTACACCTTTTCTATGTGCCATACGAATATAATTATAGAGCTTTGTACTATGCAAACCCTGTGCATTAAGTTGTAAAACAGCTGCTTTCAAAAATTACTCTTTATCTCTTTAATTTTCAATTGAGCATCTTCTAACATTTTTTGTGCATCTCTTAACTCTTTAGTACCCTTTTCATAAGCTTTTACACTCTCTTGTAAAGTTATTTCGGGGTTCATTAAAATCTCAAGTGTTTTTTTAGCACCCTCTAATTTCGTTTCAAAATCTTGTTTAGCCATTTAATATACTCTCCACTCTCTCTTCAAATTTATCTAGCTCTACTAAAAAAGCATCATGTCCATAATCGCTATCTATATCTATATAGGTATGGTTTTTATTCCCCACTCTATTTAAAACATCATCTAACTCTTTCATCTCAAAATTTTTAAAAAGCATATCATTTTTGAAACTAATAAGATGAAGGTCTGAATTTATTCTTTTCATCGCTTCATCTAAAGAATCAAATCCGCGTGCTAAATCAAAAATATTAATAGCTTTTGTTATATAAAGATATGCTAAAGGGTCAAACCATTTTGTAAAATTATTACCATTATATTCAAGGTAAGATTCTACTTGAAATTTTCCAAAAAGCTCATATAAACCATCTGTACGCTTATACTCTCTACCAAATTTATCATTCATAGACTCATGAGATAAAAAACTGATATGTCCAGCCATACGCCCAACGGCCATACCAGATAAACCCTTCTGCTTAATAACTTGAGGGTCATAGTAACCATCTTTAAATTCAGGATCATTCAATATAGACTCTTGTGCAACTTTGTTAAATGCTATTGCCCAAGGTTGTGTTGCATAAGTTGATGCCATCACAATAATTTTTTGTGCAAAATTTGGATAGTGAATAGCAAACTGTAATGCTTGCATACCACCCATAGAACCACCAACAATGGCATAGACTCTATGAATATCAAGCCTATCAAAAAGTATCCGTTGTGCTTTCACCATATCTTTTATAGTAACAACTGGAAATTTATATCGGTAGGGTTCATGATGAGGATGTTGTAAGCTCATAGGACCAGTTGAGCCAAAACAGCTTCCTATAACATTAGAACAGATTACAAAATATTTATCTGTATCTATTGTTTTACCTGAACCTATTAGTCCATCCCACCAACCAGCTTTATTTTCATCTTTATAAAGTCCAGCACAATGATGTGAACCTGTTAAAGCATGACAAATAACAATAACATTACTCTTATCGTCATTTATAGTTCCATAAGTTTCATAAGTAATATCATAAGGTTCTAATATACGTCCACTCTCAAGATAGAGAGGGTTTGTAAAATGTTCTGTGTAAGTTTGTAAATTTAGTGACAAATTGTTCATCTTTTTATTGAAATAATTTTACTATTTTAGCGAAAATGGCTTAAGTTCTATTTAGCAAACTCAATAGCCCTACTCTCACGAATAACACTAACTTTCACCTCTCCTGGATATTGAACTTTTTCCTCTATCTCTGTTGCTATCTCTTTAGATAACAGAATTGATTCATCATCATTCACCAAAGTAGCATTCACAATTACCCTTACCTCTCGTCCAGCATTGATAGCATAAGCTTGTTTTACACCCAAATGAGAGATAGCTATCTTCTCTATCTCTGTTACACGTTTTAAGAAACTCTCTAAAACCTCTCGTCTTGCACCTGGTCTAGCTGCAGAAAGAGCATCAGCAGCACAAACTGCACCACACTCGATAGAGTTAATCTCTTCATGTCCATGATGAGCATAAATAGCATTTATAACTACACTATCCTCATTATATCTTCTACAAATTTCAGCACCTAAATCTACATGATTTCCATCATTATCATGAGTTAATGCTTTTCCTATATCATGAAGTAATCCTGAACGTTTTGCTAATTTTGCATCACCACCCATCTCAGATGCCATAACACCTGAGAGATGTGCCACTTCAAGTGTATGTGCTAACGCATTTTGTCCATAACTTGCACGGTAACGAAGACGTCCAAGAAGTTTCATAAGTTCTGGGTGCATCACACCAACATCCATATCAGCAACTATCTCTTCACCCTCACTTAATATACCCGCTTCAAATTCATCGGAGACCTTAGTATATATCTCCTCTATTCTTGCAGGTTGAATACGTCCATCTTCTATAAGTAATTGTAGTGTTTTTGTAGCGATAGCCCGTCTATAAAGATTAAAACTACTGACAACAATGGCATTTGGAGTATCATCGATAACAATATCAACACCTAAGATAGTTTCAAGAGCTTTAATATTTCGACCCTCTTTTCCTATAATACGACCCTTTAGCTCATCATTATTAAGATGTACAAGATTTGTCAACCTTTCAGAGGCAAAGGTTCCTGCAAAACGGCTTGTTGCTTGAGCAAGTATATAATTAGCTTTTTTCTTTGCTTCTTGTTTTGCTTCCTCTTCATAACGCCTTACTGTATGAGCAATATCAGCACGAGATTGCTCTTTTACTTTTTGAAGTAATACTGTTTTTGCTTCCTCTTTTGTCATTCCTGCACTATGTTCCATCATATGCAAAGATTCATCTATTTTCTCTTCATATCGTTTTTTTAAAAGAGTTAAAGACTCTTCATTTCTCTCTAAATCAACTTTTTTAGATTTAATCACTGCTCTATCATTATTAAGCTTCTGCTCTTCATTCAATTTATAGTTTTTAAAACTTCTCTCTTGAATAGTTACATCATCTTCTCTTTGATTTAAATCTGCTTTTGCTCTCTCTTTTGCAGTCTCATACTCTTTGATAGCTTCTAGTTTCATCTCTTTTGCTTTTACAGAAGATTTTTCTAAAAGTTCTTCAGCTTCAAATTCTATCGCCTTTGCTTTTGCTTTTGCTTGGTCTGTATATATATCAAAGTTTTTATTACTGATTTTTTTAGAGATGAAAAAACTGACAATTCCACTTACCATAGCTGTTCCACTAACTAGTAGTATCTCATTTAACATCTATTGTCCTTTTATAATTATATTTTTTGGAAGTTTTCCTGATTTTTGGTGTTAAAAGTAGATTAGCTGAAATATCATAACTATCGCAAACTGTTCTATCTGTATAACAAAATTCTGGTTGTATAAAAATTGTATATGGCTTTGTTTTTAATTTAGCAAAGAAACGGTCATACATCCCTTTTCCAAAACCAACTCTTTGAAGATTAAAATCAACTCCAACAGCTGGAACTATCGCAACATCTATTTTTTTTATAGTTCGTAATGTATCTCCCGCTTCAAAAATACCAAATTTTTTTTGTGTAAGAGGGAACCTAAATGGTACCATCTTAAAACTTTCCCCTTCCATAAATGGGATATAAATCTCACAAAATTTACGCATATATAAAAGTGTATTTCTAATATCTGCTTCAAAACCTAAAGGATAGTAAAAAAGTATTTTCTTATTTTTCATACCTTTTAACTCTTTTAAAAGTTTTTGCTCTATTTTTTTTGTGCGATATATTTTATTATGTATAGAGAGTGTTCTCATTTTTTTTAAACAACTATTTCTGAAACTATTTTTTGTAGGAGTCATATTTATTCTTTATTCGATATAATTACACGAATTTTACAATAAAAAGGTATTTATATGTTTAAAAAAACACTATTAACACTAATCTTTATAGTTGCGATATTTTCGCAGGGCTGTTCCAATGATGAAGAAATAACAGATAAAAAGATAGAAGAGGTAAACTCTATCTTATCAAGTAATGAATTTGTACTTACATCTACTGATAATAAGCAATATGTAATTACAAAAACAGAAAATGGTTTTGTACTTAATAACGACAAAGAGATGATGATTATTTTTGATATTTTCGCTACATGGTGTCCACCTTGTCGAGCAACTGCACCAATATTATCTGACCTTCAAAAAAAGTATAAAAAGAACTTAATAGTTATAGGTATCACTATCGAAGATGGTATCTCTCACGAAAAGCTTAATCAATTTAAAAAGATGAACTCAGCAAATTATGTAATAGTAAATTCATCTGCAAACAGACCTCTTATATCTGAAATAGCTTCTATGTTAAAATTAGGAACTAACTTTCCTATCCCTTTAATGGCTATCTATAAAGATGGAAAACTTGTAAATCATTATGTTGGTGCAACTGAGGAAGAGTTTGTTGAGAGTGACATCAAAACAGCTCTAGCTAAATAGGTTTTATAGATGTTTGGATTTATAAAAAAGTCATTAAATAAAACTGTTGAAGCTATAAGAACCGTAGTTCCTAAAAAGAAAGTTAGTTTTACAAAAGATGAGCTTGAAGATATTTTACTTGAAGCTGATATGGAATATGCTCTTGTTGAACTTATTTTAGAGCAAACATATCAAAATAAAATTACTAAAGATATTTTACGTTCAAAACTACTCTCTACACTTCAAGACTCCTCTTACACAGAACCAACTTTTACAGCTCCATTTGTAGAGCTAGTTATCGGTGTAAATGGTGCAGGAAAAACAACAACTATCTCTAAACTTGCACAAAAGTATAAAAAAGATGGTAAAAAAGTTATCTTAGGTGCTGGAGATACATTTCGTGCAGCAGCGATAGAGCAACTTACTTTATGGTCAAAAAGATTAGATATTCCTATTGTATCATCTAAACAGGGTCATGATAGTTCTGCTGTTGCTTATGATACTATCGACTCTGCAAAATCTAAAGGGTATGATAATGTTATCATCGATACTGCTGGTCGTCTGCATACTCAAACAAACCTAGCCAATGAACTTAAAAAAATTCATCGTATCTGTGAAAAAGCACATAAAGGTTCTCCACATAGAACTGTCCTTATATTAGATGGAACACAAGGAAATTCAGCTATTAGCCAAGCAAAAGCTTTTAATGAGATGGTTGGAGTAGATGGTATCATCATCACTAAACTTGATGGAACTGCAAAAGGTGGAAGTATCTTTAGTATCGCTTATGCTTTGAAACTTCCTATACTTTATGTTGGAACAGGAGAGCAACCAGATGATTTAGTTGTATTTGATAGATATGAGTTTGTAGACAGTTTTCTTGATGCTCTTTTTTTAGAGGATGATGAGGAGTTAAAAACTATCGCTCAAAACATAGGTTCAAACAAAAATACTGATGGCTAAGAAAAAAATATTATTTGAGTGTCAAAACTGTGGACTTACTACTCCAAAATGGATGGGTAAATGTACAAATTGTGGTGGATGGGACTCCTTTATAGAGTTAAATGAACATCAACAAGATGTTGTTAAAAAAACGAAATCTACCTCTTCTGCTTCAGCGAAAGCTGTTAGTATAAATGATGTCAAAGAGGATTTTATATACCGATATAGTTCTCTTGATAGTGAACTTGATGGTGTTTTAGGTGGTGGAGTTGTTCCGGGGTCACTTACTCTTATAGGTGGAAGTCCAGGGGTTGGTAAATCTACTCTTTTGTTAAAAGTTGGTTCAAATATCGCTTCAACTGGAAAAAATGTACTTTATGTAACAGGAGAGGAGTCCACTTCTCAGATAAAATTACGAGCAAATCGTTTAAAATCAAACGAACAACAGCTCTATCTTTTAAGTGAAATTCGTGTTGAGCAAATTTTAATAGAGTTAGAAAATCGTGACTATGAGTTTCTCATCATAGATTCTATTCAAACTATATACTCTGAAAATATCTCCTCTGCCCCAGGTTCTGTAACACAAGTACGCCAAATTACATTTGAGTTGATGCGTATCGCTAAAGAGAAAAATATCGCTATATTTATTATTGGACATATTACAAAAGAGGGTTCTATTGCAGGTCCTCGTGTTTTAGAACATATGGTAGATACCGTGCTTTATTTTGAGGGTGACTCCTCTCAAGAGCTTCGAATATTAAGAGGGTTTAAAAACCGTTTTGGTCCTACAAGTGAGATAGGTGTTTTTGAGATGCGAAGTGAAGGTCTTGTTTCTGCAACAGATATAGCTTCAAGATTTTTCAATCGTGACTCAACACAAGCTGGTTCTGCTCTTACTGTTATAATGGAGGGTTCACGTCCTATCATACTTGAGGTTCAAGCTCTTGTTTCAGAATCACATGGCCCAAACTCTAAACGTCAAGCAACTGGATTTGATAATAATCGTTTAAATATGCTTTTAGCACTTTTAGAGAGAAAACTAGAAATTCCTCTCTCAGGATATGATGTTTTTATCAATATAACAGGTGGTATTAAGATAACTGAAACAGCTGCCGATTTAGCAATATTAGCTGCAATAATCAGTAGTTTTAGAGACCGTGCTATATCAAAAGAAACAGTATTTATAGGTGAAGTTTCACTTGTTGGAGATGTTAGAGAGGTATATGCTTTAGATGTTCGACTCAAAGAGGCTAAAATGCAAAATATATCTAAAGTTCTTTTAGCAAAAAAACCGTTAGAAAAAACTACTATAAAAACTTTTATAGTAGATGAAGTAACAAAACTTTTAGAATGGTACTAACTTTTTTTGTGTATAATTCTAGTAATAAAAAATAAAGGTATAAAATGATTGATGCAGAGTTTAGAAGCGAAGAGAGATTTTCAAGATTATCAGTTGCATATAATGGAGATGAAGAGAAAAAATTAGTAAATAGTTGTGTCGATACAATTATTGCTAAACACTCAACAAAACCAGAGATATATACAACAACTGTTTCTAATAATAAAGAGGTTTTAGTAATAGAATATCATGACGATTTAGATAGAGAATCTGGTGCTATTTTTGAAGATATTATCAACACTTTAAATATTAAAGAGTGTAACTAAAAGGAGTTTTTATGGCTGATGAAAAAGAGGAAACAGAAGATACACCACAAGAGGAAAAGAAATCTGGTAATCTACTTATGATTATTATTATTGTTGTTCTTATTCTTGTTATTCTTATTGGTGGTGCTGTAACTGCTTTAGTTCTTATGGGCGATGATGAGGAAAATATCTCTTCAGCTCCAGTTCAAAGAGTTCAAGAGAGTAGAAATGTTTCAAATCAATCGAGACGTTCATCCAATCCAGAATTAGCAAATTCAAGACAACTAAGTGAAATAGGTATATTATATCCACTAGATACTTTTACAGTAAATCTCAAAAGTGATGCTGGACGACGCTATTTAAAAGTTACAATGTCTTTAGAACTTGAAGGTGAAGAGTTAAGTTTAGAATTAGATGCAAAATCACCCGTTCTTAGAGATAGAATTATAAGAATTTTAACATCAAAAACATTAGAAGAGATTTCATCTAAAAAAGGAAAACAGAAAGTTTCCTCTCAAATTATGGATATATTAAACTCGATGATTGCTGATGGAGAGATTCGAGGTATATATTTTACTGAATTTGTAATTCAATAGTTTCATTTTTTGCCCCTTTTATGGGGCTATTTTTTACTACTCATCAATTGCATTTGGATTATCTCCATCAAGAAGTTTTAACTTTAAAACATGCTTTTCAGTTATAACTGTTTTAAATACTCCATCAAATACTTTAATATCTAATACATAAGCTTCGACATTTACATTTCTTTTTTTACCCTCTTTATGACGTACTTTTGCTATAAAGTTTACTTCATCATGTACTCTTACAGGAGATAAAAATTGACAATCACTTGCTACTAAAACAACATTTGGTTCATTTACAGCAGCCATTGCAGCATAATCAGCAGCACTAAATATAAATCCTCCATGAATTAATCCAAATTTATCTACAAGCATCTCTGATGTTGTAGATAATCTTACCTCTACATATCCCTTCTCTAACTTTACAATTTCACCATTGAGTTCTTGGTTTATTTTAGTATGTGTTTGAAGAACAACAACTCCATCATCCTCTTCATAATAATCTAAATCATCCTCTTCAAACACATTCTGAGTATCTTTTACTTTTTTTGGCTTCTCTCTTTTTTTCATTTTTTATCCTTAATCAATCGTACATAAACTCTAGCTGGAGCAGGATAACCCTCTACTGTTTTACTACTATCTTGAGGGTCTAAAAAATCTTCTAAAGATTGTCCCTCTATCCACTCTGTTTTTCTCTGCTCATTTAGTTCTGTTACAGAAGTTTCTAACACCTCAAATTCACTAAATCCAGCTCTTAAACACCAGTTTTTTAATGCTCCGATAGTTGGCACAAAATAGATATTTGGTATCTTAGAGTAAGATGATTTAGGAGAAAGACACATCTCTCCCTCCCCCTCTATATAAAAAGTATCTAAAATAACTTCACCCTTTTTATCTAACCCTTTATAAAGCTGTTTTAACATCGCTACGGGGTCACTTCTATGATAAAGAACACCTAAACAAAATATAGTATCAAACTTCTCTTCATAAAACTCAAGATGCTCTACACCTAAAAGTTCATAAACTATATCACTCTTCACAAAATGGTTTATAAAATCAAACTGTGTTTTATAGATAGGTGATGGGTCAAATCCTACTAAAGATTTTGGATTATCCTCTTGCATTCTAAAAAGGTAATATCCATTGTTACACCCTATATCTGCTACTCTTTTATCTCTAAGATTAAAATATGGTCGTAAAAGATTATATTTTATATCGCTCTTCCACTCTGTATCTATATATGTTGTTCCTATCTTAAAAGGACCTTTCCGCCAAGGCATTAAGAGTTTTGCTGTTTTATAAAGTTGAGTATTATCTATATTACCCTCTATTTTTACAACATCACCAAGTGTTACATCAACAGTTACATCTTTTAAGTTCTCTATCGCCTCACGAAGTGGAGCAATATTTTTCCAACTCATCCATTTTTTTCTTTCTTCTCTTACTATTTCTAAATTCATGTTATTCTTTTTTATAAATTTTTTTTGAGGAGGGTAATATAATTAATACTATCTTAATTATTTAAAAAATATCTCTCTATTCCATTAGCTAATCCAATAGCTAACTTTTTCTGATATCTATTATTTACCAGCCGTCTTGCTTCCTTTGGATGAGTGATAAACCCTACTTCAACTAATACTGATGGCATTTGAGCACCAACTAAAACCCAAAATGGTCCTTCACGAACTCCACCATCATAAATATCTTGATAACTTTTCTTAAGTCTTGCTAACATACTTCTTTGCAAATCTATCGCTAATTTATTAGATGCTACAATATTATGAGAACCTAAAGTATTTAAAAAACTCTCTTTTCCATAAAAATTCATATCACTAATATCAGCTGAATTCTCTTTTTCGGCCACTTTTTTAGCTCTATTTGTTCGAGATTTTGATAAAAAATAGCACTCTATACCATGCACTTTATTTGCCATTTTTGATGCAACAGCATTGGCATGAATACTGATAAAAATATCTGCACCTTTCTTATTTGCATATTGTGTTCTATGGCTTAGTTTTACAAAATTATCTCCATCTCTTGTCATATAAATTTTATATCCACGAGATTCTAAAATCTTTTTCAATTTTGTTGCAATATCGATAACAACAACTTTTTCTCTATACTTTTTATAACCTACTGCTCCTGGGTCTTTTCCACCATGACCTGCATCAATTACAATAATTTTATTTCTATCTAAACGTTTAGGTGTTGTATATTTAGAGATATAACTCTCTTTATCTTTTACTCTTTCTCTCTTTTGTATTCTCTTTGAAGTGTCTACTGTTATTTTAAGCTTATTGGAAAAAATATTATATTTTAATTTTAAAAGTTTATCATTTTCAATAACTAATCTCAATACATTTGTTTTAAATTGTGCTAATCGGACTTTTAAAACATTAGCATTACGAATAGTATGAGATTTATTGATAACAGCTGTCGTAATATCAAAAACATATTTATATCGTTTTTTCTTATCGTCGAAGAGTGTAAAATAGTTGACTTTTTTTGCATCTAATTTATTATCAAAGGAGAGTATTAAACTTTTATCTTGCCATCTAGTAGATTGTAATATATAAGAAGATTGCACTCTAAATTTATGCTTTGGCTTTATTCGAGTTAGTTCATAAGAGTAACGTTTTACATCGATATGCAGTTTTTTACCACTCTTAACTATCCCTTTTAAAGCCTTAAGTTTTAATCGCTCATTATCGCTCATTATCGAGCGCAAATAAAGATTTTTAAAATCATTATATGCACGAAATTGCTGATTTTTATCACTTGATGCTAGAAGTTTATCAGCACGAGATAATATATCACTATTATTTAAAGCATAAAGAGTAACAATAGATATACAAAATAGGAAAAGATAGCGAATCATCTTCTAGTTATTCACCTTCAACAAGTTTTGTCAAAAGTTCTTTAACAGAAATAATCTCTTTGAGTCTGTACCCATTTGTTCCAGAAAAAAATAACCCAGTATCTAATTTACCTAAATAAGCATCACTCAACCTATCTGCAATACAAAAACCAACCTCTCTTGCTTCCACACCACGATTACAAGGAGCTACACAGTTAGAGATACATTTTATCTCTGGACCCTCTCGCTTTTCTACTAAATCAGTAAGGTTAGTCACAACACCTTGTGCTGGATAACCAACAGGAGATTTCATAAGTTTAATATCTTCCTCTTTAGCATCAATAAGAACTTGTTTTAGATTGTCATGTGCATCACATTCATGAGTACCTATAAAACGAGTTCCCATCTGAACACCTCTTGCACCTAGAGCAAACATCTCCTCTATATCTGACTTGTCCCAAACACCACCAGCAGCAATAACAGGAATATCACCCCATTTAGCAGCCTCTTCAACAACTGGTGCAACGATACTTTCAAGTTGATTTTCAGGAAGTTTACATTGCTCATAACTAAACCCTTGATGTCCACCACTTTTAGGACCCTCAACAACAACCGCATCAGGAAGACGGTTGTATCTTTTTTGCCAACGCTTACATATGATTTTTAAAGCTTTTGGAGAGGAAACGATAGGTACTAAAGCAACATCTGGATAACCCTCTGTAAACTCTGGCATATTTGTAGGAAGCCCAGCTCCTGTAATAATAATATCTGCTCCAGATTCACACGCATTTCTTACAGTATCACCATAACCACTCATAGCATATAAAATATTTACAGCTAAAGGTTTCTCTGCACAAATCTTTCTTGCATTTTTAATAATCGCTTTCAAACCATCTTTCGAGTAAAAATTTAACTCGGATAATGGTCTATCTGAAACCAATTTTCCAGCAAACTCTTTGTTTTGATAATACCCTGTTCCAACAGAACTAATAACACCAAGTCCACCCTCTTTGGAAACAGTTCCAGCAAGTTTATCCCAACTGATTCCAACACCCATTCCACCTTGAACAATAGGTTTTTCGATTATATGTTTTCCAATTTTTAAAGAGTTAAAGCTCATTAGTTTACCTTTAATTTTGCAAATTTTCTTTTTCCAACTTGAAGTAGATACTCTCCGGCTGAAAGTTGTAACTGCATATCTGATATTTTTTCTTGGTTTATTTTAACACCACCTTGCTTAATATCTCTTCTAGCCTGAGAAGTTGATGGCTCAATGTTACAATCTACCAATGCTTTTGCTATCCATATCTCACCATCACAAGAAAATTCAGCTATATCTGTTGGAATTTGACTTTTAGAATGAATTTTATCAAACTCATCTTTTGCATTTTCTGCTAACTCTTTAGAATGAAAACGTTCTGTTATCTCTAAAGCTAAAGACTCTTTTACTTTTTTAGGGTGTAAACTACCATCTTCAACCTCTTTTTTCATAGAAGCTATCTCATCTAAAGATTTTGTACTTAAAAGTTCAAAATATCTCCACATAAGCTCATCAGATATACTTAAAACTTTTCCAAACATATCATTTGGATTTTCAGCTACACCTATATAGTTTCCTAAAGATTTACTCATCTTTTGAACACCATCAAGACCCTCTAAAATAGGCATCATTAAAACAGCTTGCTGTTTTTTTATCTCATACGACTTTTGTAAATGACGTCCCATAAGAAGATTAAACTTTTGGTCAGTTCCACCTATCTCTATATCACTTTGTAGAACAACACTATCATAACCTTGTAGTAACGGATATGTAAATTCGTGAATAGCTATATCATCATTATTTTTATAACGTTTTTTAAAATCATCTCTTTCTAACATTCTAGCTACTGTTCTTTTTGCCATAAGTTCTAAAAAAGCCATCGGTGTTAGTTTTTCTAGCCATTCGTGATTATAAACAACTGTTGTTTTACTCTCATCTAAGATCTTAAAAGCTTGGTCTGTATAACTTTTAATATTTTTCTTTACATCCTCTTGAGTAAGTACTTTTCTTGTAGCACTTTTTCCTGTTGGGTCACCTATTGTTGCTGTAAAACTTCCTATTAGAAACTGAACTTCCCCACCATATTTTTGAAATGTTGCAAGTTTTTGTAAAAGAACTGTATGCCCTAAATGTAAATCAGGTGCAGTAGGGTCAAAACCACATTTTACAGTATAAGTTTTACCCTCTTCATAATATGCTTTTAACAGTTTTTCAACTCTTGGCATATCTATTATTTCAGCACTCCCTCTGTTTATCTCTCTTAAAGCTTCCTCTAACATTTGAATATCCTAATTAATTTTTATATGCGTCATCTTTTCTAACAAGATGTATCACTTTTATTTTTTGTTCTATTTTTGAGCGTAAAGCATTAATATCAGCAATCTTTGATTCAAACTCTATCTCACAATATTTAATATAGTTACTCTGCTCTTTTCCTAACTCAATAGAGTTAATATCTATATCTAATTTAGCTAAATATGTTAAAAAGTTTGCTAATGCACCCTTCTCATTTTGCATCGATGCGATAAGATTATACTTATAAATTTTCTGTTTTTCCCATCGAACAAATACCATCTTCTCATTATCATCTATCATTTTAAGTGCATGGTCACACATTTTATGATGAACATAAACTTTTTTATTATCTAAAAATCCAATGATTTCATCACCAGATTTTGGATGACAACAGTAATCAAAAACAATATCATCAATATCATTCACACTAAATATCTCTACTCCAGAATGAATAATCGATTTCAATTTTAATTTTTCATCACTTTTTTGTTTCTCTTTATATTTATGAATTACATTTTTAAAATGCTCTATATCACAAGGAATATTTGATTGCGTATCACATCTATTTAATTCAAACCATTCTTGTATCGTTATCGCATTAACATTCATAGCTGTTGCAACTATATTGATAGCTGATTTTATATTTATATCACGAATTCTGGAGTTACAATTAAAACGTATATTGGTTTTTGCTCGAGATGTTTTAACTGCATCTAACCAAGTACATCGAGTAATTATATCATCCGCTGTAATTATCTTAACAATATCTCCATTTTTAAGCTCACTTAATAATGAAACCTTCTCTTTATTTACTAATGCAGAAAAAGCTTTATTTCCAACTTCACTATGAACAGCATAAGCAAAATCAAGAACAACGGCTTCACGAGGGAGAGTAAAAGGGTCACCTGTTGGTGAGAATATAGATATATCTTCAGAATAAAGGTCATTTTTAATCAACTCATAAAAATCCTCTATCGATTCATTTTGATATTGTAAATTATGTAACCAATCAAGTTTAATGCTATTGCCACCACTCTTATATTTCCAGTGTGCAGCAATTCCAAGTTCAGCAGTTTTGTGCATCTCATATGTACGTATCTGAACCTCTAAAATAGCTGTTTTATAAAAAACGGTTGTGTGAAGTGTTTGATAGCCATTATCTTTTGCCACAGCAATATAATCTTTAAAGCGAGAAGAGAGAGGTTGAAAATTTAGATGAATAAGTCCTAAAATATTATAACATTTAACAGCATCAGTTGTTAATATACGGATAGCTAATAGGTCTAAAACCTCATCTATCGATATACCTTTTCTTTGCATTTTTAAATATATAGAATATCTATGTTTTACACGAGAAATTATCTCAAAATTATCTTCACAAAATCCATGTTTAATTAAAAGATTTTGGATAGACTCTTTAAAATCTAACATTTTTCTCTCTATCTCATGATAGTTTGTATCTAAATATTTATCTATTAATAATTTATCCTCTTTAAAAAGATATTTGAAACTTAAATCTTCCAATATATTTTTTAAAAATGAGATACCTAATCTATGTGCGACAGGAGCATAAACTACTAATGTTTCTTCTGAAATTCGTATCTGCTTTGCCTCTGGAACAGCATCAAGTGTTAACATATTGTGAAGTCTATCACATAATTTAACTACTAAAACTCTTACATCTGCAATACTTGCTAAAAGCATTTTTCTAAAAGAGAGTGCGGATACTACTAACTTTTCATTTGACGAAGATGGGATTAACTCGGCATCTCTAATCGTATCTATTTTTGTCAAACCCTCTACTAAATGAGCAACATCTTTACCAAATAATTTTAAAATCTCTTCTATTGTTGTAGATGTATCTTCAACAACATCATGGAGAAGTGCGGAGATAGCCATAGAATCATCATCAGTAATAGAAGCAACTATACCTGCAACTAAAATAGGATGAGTGACATAAGGTTCACCACTTTTTCTAAACTGATGTTTATGTGCTTCAATAGAATAGCTTAATGCTTTATTTAATAAATCAGATTGTTGGATTTGTGAAAAAAGATATGAAGATGCCGAGTCAACATCTTTAAGATGTTTAACTTTTTCTATATCTATTTGACTCAGCGACAAAATGACTACTTTTCAGAAGCTACAAAACCTTTAATTACGATAAGGCCTTCTGCAATTTCCATAAGTGCTAAATCTGCAAATTTAATAGTTTTAGGGTCTATATTTAATTTACTTGTTGCACCATTAGCAATTTCATCAGCTCTTTTAGCTATTGCTAATGCTAACTGATAACGGTCTACTTGAGGATTTTCATCTAAAATTTTTGCTGTTAATTCTTCAACTTTCATATTGTAATTCCTTTAAAATTATTTAACTATCGAACAGTTATTCATATTACCATTTAATATATCTAACAAATTTCCCTCTTTAAACATATCACAAACAATAATAGGAAGTTTATTCTCTTTTGCAAGAGCGATTGATGTATCATCCATAACTTTAATATGGTCAGTTAATGCTTGATCATAACTCAATTCAGATAATTTTGTAGCATCATCAAATTTTGCAGGGTCTCTATCGTAAACACCATCTACTTTTGTAGCTTTAATAATAACTTCAGCACCTATCTCAACAGCTCTTAAAGTTGCTGCGGTATCTGTTGTAAAAAATGGGTTACCTGTTCCTGCTGCAAAAATAACAACACGACCCTTTTCTAAATGACGAGTTGCTTTACGGTTTATATAAGCCTCTGCAATCTGTTCCATTTTAATAGCTGTTTGCATACGTACTTCAAGTCCAGCATGCTCACAAGCTTCCTGCATTGCTACACCATTAATAACAGTAGCAAGCATACCCATATAATCACCACTTGTTCTCTTAATAATACCATCTTGTGCAGCAGTTACACCACGAATAATATTTCCACCACCAATCACTATTCCAACTTCAATACCTGCATCTACTAGAGATTTAATCTCTTGAGATATATACTTTAGAATTTGAGTGTCAATTCCATGACCTGCCTCACCAGCAAGAGCTTCACCTGAAAACTTAACTAATACACGTTTGTTAGCCATAGATATACCTTTATTATAAAATCCTTGAATGATACTCAAAAATCTCTTTGATTATGATAATTTTAAATAAAAATCTTTTAAAATTAAAGAAATTGTGAGAAGCCATAATCCATTTAAAATAAAATTTTCATTTAGTCCTAAACTATAAATATAGGGAAAACCCAAAAAAAATGGCCATTTAAAAAAATAAAAAAATAGAACCCCTGAACCATATAACTCTTTTACTATTCGATTTATTTTTTTCATACTATATAAATTAACTCTCTACTTTATATTCTAAATCCCCAGCAATAGCCTCTTTATCATTTATAATCTCTTCTATTTGTTGTTTTACTTTATCATAACGGTATTGCTCTTTAAATCCCATTATTCTACCACCAGCAGCATTTGGGTGTCCACCACCATTTGACCACTCTTTGGAGATAGTTGCTACATTTACTTTATTGTTTGCACGAAGACTCATCGCACCTCTATAACTTACATCTACTATAAAATCATATTCAGGATACTCCACTAAAAAACCATTTCCAACGATAGAAGTATTTCCAACTGCATAGCTTAAGAAACCTTTGTAACCTTTATAATAGATAGTGTTTGAAGCTCTTTTTGCACCCAAAAGATTTACTATATATTTTGTGGCTAGATTATCTAAAGTGTTGTTATCATCTAGTTGAAAAAACTGCTTTTTGATAAGATGGATTTTTTCATCTAAAACTATATGTGCATCTTTATTATCCATAAGTTTAGCTGACTCTATCAGTAGAGAAAGTTTATAGTTACTATCCTCTTTTGGAAACATTGTTCTGTTTAACTCTCTTGTTTCATTTACAAGACGCATACAAACTTTACCATATTCAAAGTTTGCTATCTCATCTTTTTTCCACAGATCAACAGCATTTACGATATTTACAAATTGATTCATCCAAGTTGGTTCATCAAAGCTAAAATGCTCTTTTACATAATCATAAGTGATTTTTGTAGCACATCTCTCAACATCAAGAAAATACCAATCATATTTTTTAGAACTTGCTTCACCACTTCCATGATGGTCTAAAAGAGTTATTTTTACATCTCTATCTGCACGATTAAGTTGTGCTACCTCATTTTGTAGCCATCTTGATTCATCAGGATTGAGATTTAAGTCTGTTATTAATATAAGAGCAGGTTGTTTTCTAGATTTGATAGCCTCTATCATCATCTCTAGTTTTTGTTTCACTTCAGCACCATAATTTGCATTATAGTTTATTATCTCATAGGGAGTGTAGCGCATTATTAATTGACAACTATAACCATCTAAATCTATATGAGAAAGATGGTGAATTATTCTATTGTTCATTTTTTACCTTAGTTTTGATTTTAATTTATAGAGATGGAACCCATCACTTCAAATGTAGCACTTGAATCTATCTCTGCATGAGAGAGAGTAGTAACATCTAAAGAGAAACGTTCAAATATCTCAGCAAGTCCACGGCGAAGTTGTGGGTCCACAATAATTACAATAGGAGAAACCCCTTTTTGTAAAAGTTCAGAAGCTTTAGCACTTGTTGCTTGTATGAGCGCATTAATCTCATTTACGTTAAGAAGAAGATTTCTATTGCCATCTTGCTCCACCGATTTTTCTAACATCATCTGTTCTGTATTTGTATCAAATGTTAAAAGACGGATTACCCCATCTTCACTCGCATACATCTGAGTAATTATACGTGCAAGTTTTGCTCTTACTTGTTCTGTTATCACTTCAACATTTTTAGTAAACTCAGCAATATCTGCAATAGTTTCTAAAACAGTGAGCATATCTTTTAAAGGGATACGTTCATGTAAAAGAGCTTTTAATACTCTTTGAATCAGACCAATAGGAGCAACTTTAAGAACATCATCAACAATAACAGGAAAGTCCACTTTAATTTTATCTATAAGTGTTTGCACCTCTTGACGAGTAAGTAAATCTTCAGCATTACGTTTTATAAGTTCACTCATATGTGTAGATATAACAGTAGCAGGGTCCACTACTGTATAACCATTTATGATAGCATCTTGTTTATCATTAGGATTTATCCAAAGAGCATCAAGTCCAAAAGCAGGTTCTTTTGTCTTTTCTCCTTGAATCTCTCCAGTAGCCATACCACTATCCATAGCTAAAAATTTATCGGGAATAATAGTACCCTCTCCAATAGAGATACCTTTTAAAAGTATCTGATACTGTTGAGGTGTTAGATGAAGATTATCTCGTATACGAACTTGAGGCATTAAAAAACCAAAATCGGAAGCTATTTTTCTTCTCATTGAACGAATACGCTCAAGTAAATCGCCTCCTTGAGAGTTATCAGCAAGAGAGATAAGTTGATAACCAAGAGTAAGTTCTAACATCTCAACTTTGAGTATATCTTCAAGTGCTTTCTCCTCCTCTTTTGCTATCTCTTCATTTGTTTTTTGAGGTTTTTTGCTCTCTTGCTCTTTATTTTCTTCATCATTTGGGTTATTTAATATCCCCTCAACATCAAGAATAGAGAGTTCTCCCTTATCATATTTATAGATAGCCCATCCTAAAGCAAAAAACATGATTCCTACAAATCCCATAGAGAGTGTAGGTAACCCAGGTACAAGAGCAAACATTATCATGATTAAACCAACTATCATCATAATCTTTGCATTTCCCATCATCTGGTTTACTGCACCCTCAGCAAAATTATCACCCTCTCCAGAGGAGCGAGTTATCATAATACCTGTGGCAGTTGAGATGATAAGAGCAGGAATTTGCCCTACAAGACCATCACCAATAGTTAAAAGTGTAAAAGTAGAAGCACTATCTGCTACACTCATATTGTGTTGAAAAACACCAATAAGAAAACCACCAATAATATTAATAAGAGTAATAATAATACCTGCAACAGCGTCACCCTTTACAAACTTACTAGACCCATCCATCGCTCCATAAAAGTTTGCATCTTGAAGTATCTCTGCACGACGCTGTTTTGCTTGAGCATCATCTATAAGACCAGCATTTAGATCAGCGTCAACAGCCATCTGTTTTCCTGGCATAGAGTCAAGTGTAAATCTTGCAGCAACCTCTGCAACTCTTGTTGAACCTTTTGTTATAACCATAAAGTTTATCAAAACTAAGATAGCAAAGATAATAATCCCTATAACAAAGTTACCCCCAACAACAAAGTTACCAAAACTGGTAATAATACTACTGACCGAATCGGTTCCCTCATGACCATTACTCAAAATCATTCTTGTTGTAGCGATATTGAGAGAGAGTCTAAAAAGGGTGATAATAAGTATAAGTGTTGGAAATGTTGTTAAATCTGTTGGTTTAGGAATATACAACGAGATAAGTAAAATCAAAACAGCTAATGCCATGGAGATAGTTAAAAAAACATCTAACATAGCAGATGGTAAAGGAACTATAATAATAGCTAAAATACCCATTACAAAGAAAACGACTCCTAAATCTTTTTGACCTAGAAGGAAGTTTAAAGAGATACCTACTTGCTGTTTTAAATTTGGTTTATTTGCCACGTAGTTCTAATCTTCCAAAATATTTTCAAGAGTTAAATCAGCTAAAAAAGAGTCTATTTTTCCTTGAAGCTTATTTAAAAAAGGAAGGATTGTACAGATATTGGCTTTCTCTGATGGACACCCTTTTTTTTCTGAAGTACAATCAAAAACAGCAGGTACTTTCCCCTCAACAGAGGACATAACTTGTAGCATATTTATTTGTGATGGTTTTTGTGCAAGCTTAAATCCACCATTTACACCCTTATAAGATTTTAATATACCATTTTTTGCTAAAGATTGTAAAATCTTTGCTAAAAAACTTTTCGGTATAGAGAGTTCATTAGAGAGTGTTTCACTATCCAAAGGAGAATCTGTTTTAGATAAAACAATTAAAGAGAGGATAGCATATTCACTAGCACGAGTTATTAACATATTTTTTTAATCTTTATATATAGTTTTTTAGGTGAAGATTATACCTAAAAAAGTTGAAAGCTATATTATGCTTTTACAACAACAATATTTTTAAATCTTTTCTCTTTGAAAAACTAAATTTTTAAGACTTCTTTCCTCATCCATACTTGCAAACTCTTTAAGATTCTCTAAACGTTTAACAAATTTAAAACTAGGAGCTAACTCTTTTATAAGATTAATAATAAATTCACTTTCTAAATCAGGAGAGTTTAAACAAGCTAAAAGTATACAATCCTCACTAGCAATTTGAGGAAGTTTCATTATCAATTTTCTATAATCTTTTGTAGCTTCAAAGCTTCCCTTTTGAAATGTAGGAGGGTCGATAATAATGAGACCATATGGACCTTTTTTCTTAATACGTGAAAAAGATTTTAAAATATTATAGGGATGAAAACTAACATTACGAGTTTCTAAATCATTTAGATGGTGGTTTGCTCTACCTGTACTTAGTGCCCCTTTACTCATATCGATATTAGATATATGAGAAGCACCTCCAAGTTTTGCATAAAGTGAAAAAGCACAAGTATAGGAGAAAAGATTTAGAACATTTTTATCTTTTGCATTTTCTCTCACAAATTGACGACCATTTTTCATATCTGGGAAATAACCATTATTTCGATTTGAAAGTAGATTGAGTTTTATTTTTACACCATTTTCAACAACATAAAGATTATCTTTAATTTCTCCCTCTATTATTTCACTCGGAGAACCCTTTATATATCTTTTTTGAACCACTATCGTAGAGTGTCTTGTTTTTGATATAAAATTTTTAAGCATAGTGATAAGTTCATTTTCTAAACTTTCATCCATCTCAAAATAGAGTGCAACACTTAAAATAGAATCGATAGAATCGATAGTTAAAAAGTTCCATCCATCATAAAGTCCACCTCGACCATGAAAAAGACGTTTAAACTCAAGTGTTAAATTCTCAGAACTTTTTTCTAAAAGAGTTTGTAATGTTTGTATATTCATCTGTGCCAACTGTTCTTCTATAACCATACTTTTTCCATTTTCTTGATTTTATTAGGTAAGTTATTATATCTAAAATTGTATAATCCTTTAAGAATAAAGTTATAGAGGAATATGAGTTGACAAAATTAACTGAAATTATGAAGTTTTCCAAAAAAATAAGAGTCTTATATGTGGAAGATGACAAAATTACAAGAGAGGTAACTCAAAATATTTTTGAAATTTTTTTTAAATCGATAGTTACTGCATTTGATGGTCAAGATGGTTTTGAAAAATTTCAAGAGGAAGAGATTGATTTAATTATTACAGATATAAATATGCCTAGACTTAATGGTTTAGAGATGGCAAAAAAGATAAGAGAACTGGATAAAAATGTTCCCATTATTGTTATATCTGCACATAATGAAGATAGCTTTTTTCTTCAAAGTATTCAAATTGGGGTAAGTGGCTATCTGATTAAACCCATAGATATGGAACAACTTACTCAACAACTTTATCATATTGTTCAAAAATTCAAATATCTTCTTTCAGCAAAAGAGAATCTCCATTTTTTAAAAGTATATCAAAAAGCGATAGATTTAAGTTCTGTTGTTGCTAAAATAGATGTGCAAGGTGTTATAACTTATGTTAATGATGCGTTTAGTCATATCTCTGGTTATGAAAGAGGTGAACTTTTAAGTCAAGATTATGACATTATTCGACATCCAGATAATATTAAGGGTCTTTTTAAAGATGTAGATAATGGGATTTTAAAAGATAAAGATATATATAAATCTATTGTTAAATATAAAAATAAAAATCATCAAACATATTATATAGATAACCTTGTTATGCCCGTTATCGATTTAGAAGGAAATACTTTAGAGTATATTATATTAGGCAATGATATAACGAAACAGAAAGAGGATGAATTAAAAGTTATCCAATCTCATAAACAAACAAGAGATTCTATAAAATATGCTTCTCTTATTCAAAGTGCTGTCATCCCTAAAGAGAGTGTTATGAAAGCATCTTTTAAAGATTATTTTATCACTTGGATGCCAAAAGATACCGTCGGAGGTGATATTTGGCTTTTTGATACACTTCGCCATGAAGATGAATGTTTACTTTTTTATATAGATTGTACAGGACATGGTGTTGCTGGTGCATTTGTAACTATGATAGTAAAAGCGATTGAGCGAGAAATAGTTTCAAAACTCAAAGAAAATCCAAGAATTGATATAAGTCCAGCGATTATTATGCAATACTTCAATAAAACAATGAAAAAACTTTTAGGTCAAGAAGATAGTGATAGTCAAAATAATTCAGGTTGGGATGGTGGAGTTATCTATTATAATAGACGTTCACAGATAGTAAAATTTGCAGGAGCTGAAACTCCTCTTTTTTATGTTGATACAAAAGGTGAACTTCATACTATTAAGGGAGATAGATACTCTGTTGGATATAAAAAATGTCGCTCAGATTATAATTACAAAGAGACTATCATTCCTGTTGAAGCTGGTATGAAGTTTTTCTGTACAACTGATGGTTATATTGACCAAAATGGAGGGAAAAAAGGCTTTCCATTTGGTAAAACAAGATTTAAAAAAATTATAAAAGAAAATTATAAAAAACCTATGCAAGAGATACAAGAGGTATTTCAAAACAAGCTAGAAGAGTATGAATCTATGTTACCAAATAATGATAGAAATGATGATATTACTCTTATAGGATTTGAGATAAATAGTGCACACGAGTTTAAAGAGGAGATTATAGAAGAGATAGTGCAATATGAAGGTGTTATTACTCAAAATGTTATAGCTGCAACGATGGATAATATTGAAGTAAAAATAAAAAGTATAAATGCGATAGCAACTCTTTCTACCATCACTATTGAGTATTGTCAAAATATGATGAATTACTCAAAAGACTCGAAAATAGGTTCAAGAAATATAGTTCCAGAGGGTTTTATATCTATGCAATATGTTGATAATAGATATTATAAAATAATCGCAAAGAATATTATTTCGATAGAGGATAAAGAAAAAATAGAACCAAAATTGATAGAGATTCATAATTTAGATAAAGCAGGAATAAAAAAACGATATAGAGAGTTAAGACGTTCAGGAAAAAATACTCATGAAAAAGGCGGTGGCATAGGTTTATATGAGATAGCAAAAGTGAGTAATAAAGTTGATTATGAATTTCGTTATATCAATGAGGATAAATACTATTTTATAATCTCCTCATCTGTTGAAGTTGATTAAGTGATTCCTCACCTTAATCACTTTTTTATCTCTACTTTATTCTCTTGAAAAATAGCATTTTTACCCTCTAATGAATGTTTAGATGATGTCAAGTTATTTAAACCTTTTGTTCCACTATAAATAAGAACACAATCTTTACGAACATTATCATCATTTTTTACCTTTAGTTTCAGCTCTCCACTAATAGAGCTTATAATAACTATATCTCCATCTTTATAGCCATTATCTCTATGTAAATAAACACTATCTTCCCTATTAAATTGAGAATTTAAACTATTTTTACTTTTTGGAGTTACTAGAAACATCTTTTGTTTCATATCAAAGTCATTATCATACTCCTCTAAAAAAAGAAACTCTCCATCATCTGTATCAAAACCATTTTTATAGGGTATATTCTCTCTATTTTTTACAACAAAAGTACCATCATTCTGTTTTGAGGCAAAACTTTTAAAATGCTCTATATAAAACTTTTCACTCTCTAAATTTATATCAAACTCTTTACAAAGATAAGATGCTAAATCATATTCACTTATACCTTTATCACTCTCTAACTGTTTATTCATCATAATCATTGCATTATGCGAATAGGATGTTCGTATATCATTTTTATATAAAAAACTTTTTGCAGGAATAATTAAATCAGCTTTTTCACTTGTTTCATTCTCATATAAACCAAAATATATTAGATTTTCAACTTTAGCTATTGAGTTCTCTACTCTTTGAGTATTTGGCATCTGAGCAAGAGGATTTGCACCTTGAATAAAAACAGTTTTATAGAGAGAAAAGAGTGTATCTACCTTAGAAATTTTTCTTTTTTTTGTTTGTGTAAATGGAGAGACAATCCCCTCTTTAGAATTAGCAAGATAAGAAACTCCTGACCCCTCTTTTCCAAAAAGAGCTATAAAAGTAGCAAAAGCATCAATAGCCCTCATCACATCTGCACCATCTGAATATTTTTGAATACCGACACCACAAACAATAGCTACTTTTTTATTTTTAATAAGATTTAAAAGTTTTCCTATCTCACCTAATGAAACATCTATCTCCTGTGTTGTCGCTTTGATACGAATAGTTTGAGTAAGCTCATAAAACTCTTCATATTCACTTGCATAAGTTTGCATATACTCCTCATCACAAAAACCATGTAAAAATGCAAAACGACTTAATAACATCGCTAAAGCATAGTCACCATGTGGTTTTAGTTGAATATGTAACTCTGCATCTCTTGTAATATCTGTTTTTATAGGGTCAATGACAATAATAGTTTTATCTTTTAAAAGTGGTAAAAGATGACTAGATGTAGTATGAGGATTTTTTCCCCATAATATTACTACTTCAGATTTTGCAATCTCACTTAGTGGCATATTTTTATTTGAACCTCGTCCCTCAACTATACCTGCATCCCCTGCACCATCACATAAACTACCCTCTGTCAAAGTTGCCTCAAAAGAGCTAAAAAAATGGTCTGTTACCTCTTGTATCAAACCAAAATTTCCACTCCCTCTATAATGTAATATTTGATTTTTTGCACTATCTGCTAACATCTTCTTTAAAATTTCTAAGGACTCCTCAATAGATATTTTTTTTCCCTTATAAGATGCGGACTCAATAATTTTAAATTTTTCATAATGATTTAAATGAGGACATAAAAAACCTTGTGTATAACCCTCTTTTTTTGCTTTGATACTATTGTTTTGAAAAACTATTTCACAACTATCATAACAATCTAACGGACAAGCTGTATTATTCATCTCTAAGTTCTACCTCTACAAGTTTAGAAAAAAGTTCAGGAGCATCTATTATAATTTGTGCTTTATATTTAGATATATTTTTACTATCTGCAATATATGCCATTCGTGTTATCTTATATTTTGTTTTAATATTATTGATATATATAATTTTTTTGTCAATATCTAAAACATCAATATCATCTAAAAATATTGTTAATTTTCCTTTTGATATATCTGCTATCTGTGCTAAAGGTGTTGTAATATTAACCATCTGTCCAACTTTAACTAATAGAGAATAAAGCACATAATTTTCTGCTTTTAATTTTTTATCTTTCACTATTTTTCCTAATTGTTCTCTTCTATATTTTAAATCTGTTATCTGTATTTTAAAGTTATTTATCTCTTTTTTTGTATTTAAATAACTATTTTCACTATTTATAAGATTATAAAATTCAGCATCTTTTTCTACTGTTGATTTAATTGATAATTTCTCTATCCTTTTATAATTTTTACGTTTCTTTTCTAGTGAATATTTTAAATTTTCTAAAATAAATTCACTATTTTTAACTGTTTCTCTTAAATAATCTATTTTATCTTTAATAGCTTTTAACTCTTTTATATTTATTTCTGCATCTATTATAATATAGGGTTTATCTTCGAGTAAGCTTCCTATTTTATCTTCATCACTTAATAGAACCAATCCAGAAATATTTGATGTTATTGTTCTGAGTTCATAAGGTTCAACTTTAGAGTAATATGTTTGTGAGAATAGAAGTGTAGCTGTTGACACTAAAAGTGTTAAAAGTTTCATGATTTTTCCTTATTTTAATATATCTATTTTACCATTTCATTATTAACATTAAAGCATATTTCATTCGATTTTAGATACTATTAAAAAAAGTTTAAACAAAGGAGTTTTATGTCTGTTTTAGATAATGTCGATGCAGCTACAAATCTAACAAAAAACAATGAACTTCAACTATTAGTTTTTAGAGTTTCTAATGATACAGTATCCTCATACTATGCTATTAATGTCTTTAAAACAAGAGAAGTTGTTGAGTTCAAAAATCATTTTTTAACTATTATTCCATCCTCACATCCTTTACTTGAAGGTACAATTATCCTCCGTGGATTACAGATACCTATTTTAAATCTTCCTCTCTGGTTAGGGATGAATTTAGATAAAGAGGAGGTCAAAAAATCAAATATTTTAATCTGTGACTTCAATGGTGTAACTATTGGTCTTCGCATTATGTCTGCCTATCGCGTTATTAAGAAAAACTGGAATGAGATGCATGCTCCAGATAGTTATAGACTGAAAAATGATGGTGTAGTTATGAATGATACTAGACTTGATGATGGAAGTCTCTGTCTTGTACTAGATTATGAAAAATTTCTCTCTGAAGTGATACCTCAAGCGATGGTAAATGCAGAAGAGGACTCTTTAAACCTTAAAGATTTAACTATTCCAGAGAAGTTAAAATATGGTACTGTACTTATTGCTGAAGATTCAAGAACAGCACAACGAGCATTAATTCAGATATTTGAACATGCTAACATTAATATTCAGATATTTGACAATGGAAAAAAATTAGTTGATTTTATAGATACTCTTGATGAAAAGTTAGATTCTATTACTGCTATTATAACAGATATAGAGATGCCTGAGATGTCTGGATTTACAGTTTTACAAATCTTAAAAACAGATCCAAGAACAAAAAATATTCCTATAATTGTAAATAGTTCAATGACAGGTCATAATAATAAAAGAGAAGCTGAAGTGTTAGGAGCAGATGGGTTTATAGATAAAACAAAAAGCCATAATATCATACCTTTGATTGTCTCTCTAATAGAATAAAAAATACAATGGAGATTAGATTCTAAATTGCTTTAGAATCTAACTAAAATCATTATTTCGGTAACTAAAAAGTTACTGAAATAAAGAGATAAGAACACCAGCTGCAACAGCTGAACCGATAACACCTGCAACATTTGGACCCATTGCATGCATTAAAAGCATATTTGAACGGTCATACTCCATACCAACTTTATTTGATACACGAGCTGCCATAGGAACTGCTGAAACACCAGCTGAACCGATTAATGGATTTACTTTATGTCCTGGGAACATATTCATAATTTTAGCCATGATAACACCAGAAGCAGTACCAACACTAAATGCAACAATACCAAGAGCCATAATAAACATAGTATCTGGAACTAAAAACTGATCAGCTGCTAGTTTAGAACCAACACCAAGACCTAAAAATATAGTAACTGTATTTATAAGTGAATTTTGAAGAGTATCATTAAGACGCTCAACAACACCTGATTCTTTTAAGAAGTTACCAAACATAAATGCACCGATAAGTGGAGTTGACTCTGGTAAAACTAAAATAGCAAGAGTTAAAACCATAACTGGAAATACAAGTTTTTCTAAACGTGAAACATGACGAAGCGTTGTCATCTTGATTTTACGCTCAGCATCTGTTGTAAGCGCTTTCATAATTGGAGGTTGAATGATAGGAACCATAGCCATATAACTATATGAAGCAACTGCGATAGCACCTAAAAGTT
>CAYOKX010000015.1:0-27784 GCA_964404655.1 uncultured Sulfurimonas sp.
ATTTTCTTAAATTTGGAAAGATTTGAATAAGTGTATATTTTAGGCTCATAACCCGAAGGTCACAGGTTCAAATCCTGTTTCCGCAACCAATCAAAAAACTTCATTTAAAAATAATCCTTATACTAAATTAAAAAACTCTGAAATTTATAAAAATAAAATATTACAAGAATCTATTTTTTGCAAAAAATGAGATAATTACTATGATAAAATCAAAAAAATAGTAGATGAAACATATCTTATTATTATAAATTCGATAAAATAGCTCAAAATTAAAAAGAAAGAAGTATAAAATGTTTGAAAATGTAATAATGCCTGAAGGTATGAGTGCCGAAACACTTGAACACTTAATGAATCCAAAAAACTATGGTAAACTTGATGACGCTAATGGTGTTGGTGTTGCCGTTGATGAAAAAACAGGTGAATATGTGATTTTTTATTCTGTTCTTGATGGTGATTCTATTAAAAATGCTCGTTATGCAACTAATGGTTGTCAAGATACAGTTGTTATTGGTTCTATGTTTACGGATATGATTATTGGAAACAATACAGAGTATGCACAAGGTGCTATTCAAAAGATGCACGATAAGTTAGGTTCTCTCTCTCAACAACAGCAGGTATGTGCTGATTTAGTTTTTAGTGGATTTGTGGCATCTATGGTAAATTTTGAACATATTGCCAATGGACAAGATGAAGAGATGCACGTAATAAAGATGAAAGATAGTTGTGAAGCGGAGAATAAAAGTGAATAATCTTTACAAAAAAAAACATGAATTATGGTTAAGTATAAATTTTGCTTCTTTTGCTATTTCAGATGAAGAGATAAAATCACAACTATATGATTTTGCTCAGATAGCTTTTAGACATATGAAATGGTTAGGAACTGAAATCGTTGAAAATGGGGAGAACTATAACTATGATAGAGATATGATGCTCTATAAACGAGATACTCTTTTTGATATTATCGAAGCTTTAATTCAAGAGGTAAAAGATATTCAAGCTCTTTATAGCGATAATGTTCTAGCAAACCGTATAAAAACTGATGATAGTTATCTTCTTGAGTATCTCTCCCAAATCTTAAAAGTAGAAACAAACAATAAACCAATTACAGCTTTTAATATGAAAAGAGAGTGGTTAGATAAAAATCTAGCTCAAGAGCAGATAGATGCACTTACTCTTTTTCTTTTTGAGGAGTCTTATAAAGAGTATGAACTTATTTTGGTTTATGCTTTTATGCAAACACGAACGAAAGATGTTCTTCATTATAATATTTTTCAAGACCTTATAGATGAGTCCCATTTTCATCTAAAATCATTTGGAAATATGATGGCAAAACTTGGAATTTTAGCACTTCCTCGTGAACTACATGAACTTACTTATGTTATCAAAGATTTAGAAAAATTTATAGTAGATGGTATCGCTGAAGAGGAAGCGGCTAAGATAATGTGTAAAGAGTTAAGTGATGCTATTAAAGATGAAGAGTTAGCAAAATTCTTTGATTTTATCAATTATCAAGAAAATTATCATATCGAGTTGATGCAAAAACTTTTAAAAGATTAGATAGAAAATAGATGCACTTTACGAAGAAAATTTCTCAAGCTAAAGCAAAACTTTTAGTAGAGTATCCCTATTTTGGAACATTGGCATCTAGGTTAGAGTTAGTAGTCGATGAAAACATAGAAGCTTTCAAATCCGATGGAAAAAAGCTTCACTACAATAGTGACTTTTTAGAAAACTCCTCTATAAGTGAGATAGAATTTATCTTAGCAAATGGAGCGATGCACTCCTCTTTAGCTCATGAAAATCGTAAAAATGGTCGAAGTGGTTGGTTATGGCAGATGGCAACAGATATGGCTATAAATGATATGCTTTTTGAAAATGGACTCGATAAACCCTATCAAGCTCAATATAGAGAGCGATTTAAAGGGATGTATGCCGAAGAGATTTATGCAGAGCTTCAAGATGATATTTTACGAGATGAGTTAGAGTATGAGGCTGATGATGTTGAAGATATAGCACAAAAAGATACTCAAATAGAGGCTGAAGAGATTTTACAAGAGCAACTCCAAAGTGAAGAATCACTCTCTCTTTTAGAAAAAGAGTTTGAAAAAGGAACTGCCCCTTTAGAGATAGAACGATTTTTTAAACTTAATTTTTTAAGTAAAATAGATTGGAGAGATGAATTAAAAATAGCTTTAGATAGATATTTTCAAGATGATTATACTCTGTTCCCTCCAAATAAAAAATTTCTTTCTCAAGGTATATATTTACCATCAACAATTTCTCAAACATTTAGATTAGTTATCGCCATAGATAGTTCAGGTTCTATCGATGAAAATCTTTTAAATCAGTTTTTAAGTGAAGTAAACTTTTTAATGAGTGTAGTTCATAATTATCAGATAGAACTTTTAGTATCTGATGAAACTCTTCGTTCTCATAAAACTTTTTATAGTGGAGAGAGTTTAGAGGTAGAGATAGAGGGTGGTATGGGTACAGATTTTAGAGCTGTATTTGAGTTTATAGAGGAAAATTTTGATGATATAAAATTACTTCTCTATTTCACAGATTTAGAGGGGAGTTTTCCTCAAAATATTCCTTGTTATAGTGTGAAATGGGTTACATCTAAAGAGAGAGATGTACCTTTTGGGGATGTTATATTATTGTAAATGTTTTTATCTCCAATAATACTAGTACTTTGAGTATTTGAGTAGTTTGATGATTCATAAAAATATTTAAGTTTTTTTACCAAACAAATACCCTAATACAAGAGTAATCACTGGAGATGATTGTTCCCATTCTAAAGCTGGAGAAAATAGTGTTGCGATTAATAAGATAAAGATAGTAGTTCCTGCAATATTTGTTGGAGCATTAGATGAATTTCCGAAAATTTTACCTAGTACACCTATATCAATATCCATTTGTTTAGACTTTATTGCATCTGAATTTCCATCTGAAAATTTTGTAGATACTCCATCTAATGTGTCTTTTTTTCCAATATTGTCAATATTTGATTCTGACATCTAATTATCCTGCAAGTAATTCTGTATAATATTTCTTTATTTCTTTATCTTCTAGTTTTATATGATGCTGATTATGTTTAAAAACTTGAGACCAAGGAGTATTATTTTTATGTGTTAAGTCTATTAGTTCATAACCACTATATTGTTTATAACTATCCCATACTTTATCTAATATCTTTATTGTAACTTCATAATTTTCATCTTCTTTATCCATTGTAAATATTTGTTCAATAAAATGAAAATTATCATCAAATGTTATTTCTGTAGAAAGTGCTGATACTGCTTCCTTTTTATAATGTTTAAAAGTATGATAAATAGAGGGGACAACAGGACCAAATTGCCAAGCTTCAATTTCTTCTGAAAAAAGTTTTTTATCTAGGATAGCAAGTGTATAACCATAAGATATGTAAACAATTTTTATTAATTGTAGGGGGGTAATAGTATAATTACTTTTTTGAATAAAATAATTGGCTATAGCTAATGTTCTTTGCATAATAAACTCCTAATATCTTTCTTATACTAGCATTTTTTTCTTTAAGTACTAATTATTATATTTTATAAGATTTATTGTTAATAATTTTACCTAAAAAAACTTCAATACCCAACCCGAGCCAAATAAAGCCCATTGCAATCAGCAGGTCTGACTTTATATTGTTTAGAAGTTGAAAGCTGTTCCTCTATCTGCTGTGCATCTAGTTGTAATAATGCTCCGACCATTAAACGTATCTGTGTTCTTAAAAATCCATTTGCTTCAAAATTTAAAACTATATAACCATTGTGTTTATAGGCAAAAGCTTTATAGATAACTCTTATCGTTGAGTTTATATCACTTCCTGTTTTCATAAAATATTTAAAATTATGCTCTCCTATAAATAGTTTGATGTTTTTCTTAACTCTTTCAAAATCTATATCTTGAGTAAATGTTATAAAATCTTCCTCAAAAGGGTTAGAGTTTGATTTTTTGATTATGTATCTGTAAACTCTTCTTTTTGCTCCATATCTTGCATGAAAATCATCTGCTACTTTTTTTATATCTTTTACTTTTATAGTTCTTGGAAGCATACTGTTCAGAACTCTTTGCAGTTTTATTAAATCACTCCAAAAGGGAGGAAGGTCTATATGACAGACTTGACCTGTTGCATGAACACCTTTGTCAGTTCGTCCAGAAGCTACCACTCTAAAATTTATTCCCAGCTGAGAAAGGACTTTTTCAACTTGGCCAAATATAGTATTGTTTGTCTCTTTTTGAATCTGAGAACCTAAAAATGATGTTCCATTGTAACTAAGAGTAACTGCACAGCGCATCTAAAACCTCGATAAAATTGTTTTTTTGTAGATAAAATAGGTGGTAAATAACCAACTAATAATTACGATAGGAATAGTATAGTAAATAAATATTTTTTGAAGTCCCAAAGCCATACCATAAAAGATAACAATGGTAGTGAAAAGATAGAGATAAACCATCGCTTTTTGATGGCGAACATGAACTATACCTATACTTGCAACGATAAAAAGAGTAAGTATTGGAAAAAGACTTAAAAGAGTATTTGTTATAAGCATCGAACGCTTTTTCTTAACTTTATGGTTGTCTAACCAATATTCAATAAAACCTTTATAAGCAGTAAGGTCTGTTGTCATTGTGTCATTTATAAACATAATTTCAAAATTGATTTGAGAGAAAGATTCTTTAGAGTAACTATAACCTTCTCCATTTTGAAGTTTTAATCGAAGAATACCCTTATCGTTTATAACTCGTGCATTTTTTGCACCGATAAGTATCTCCTCTTTTTGATTTTTGTTAAATAAAAATACATTACCATAGCTTCCATCACTATTTTTATTTCCAAGGTAGAGTAACCAATCACCAAATTTATGACCAAACTCTGAAGCTGAAAGGTTAAACTTTGCTTCACTTTTCTTATAAGAAACAAAATTTTTATAAAGAATTTTTGTATGAGGATATAAAATAAGATAGTTAAAAAAAAGTAAGATTGATAATAACATTGCTGGTTTTAAAAGTGTTTTGAGAATAAATTTTGGATGAATACCTAAAGAGAATATAACAACAACTTCATTATCATTTGATAGCTGAAAGAGTGAGAGTGTTGCCGATATAAAAAAAGTGATAGGTAATATATAAAAAAGTATCTCAGGTAAAACAAAAAGATAAAGTTTTGCCATCTCTAAAATAGTGAGTTGAATAACAGCAGTATAAGTAGCAAGTTTAATCAAAAATATCACAGAAGCGATAGCAAAAAGTGCTGAAAAAATCGATAAAAATAGTAAAGAGAGGTTACGAATTATATAGTTTTCAAGTCTATTCATTATCTGTAAGTTACCTCAAGATAGGAGATGATAGAGCTATCAAAAATAAAAACTATAAAAGTAGCTAGTGCCAAAAATGGTACAAAAGGAACTTTTTTCTCCTCTTCTGAACGGTTTTGTACAGCTAACATAACTGGAAATGCTAAAATAGCAGATATGAAAATAGCTACTAGTGTTAATTCTAATCCAAGAATAGCTCCCATAGTAGCTGATACCATAATGTCACCTTCACCCATAGCTTCTATAAATGGATAGGTGTGATAGTTCTTTGTCCACACTGTTTTTGTTTTATTTGCATATCTTCTAGCCGAAGATGTTAGATAGTAAGAGAGAGCAAAACGAAGTAGTGTAAATCCTCCAGCAAAGAGGAGTGCATTTTGCAGATTGCTAAATATACCTTGAGCACTCCAAGCACCAAATATAGCAAAAATAATAGCTAAAAGATTTAAACTATCGGGAACCATCTTGTATCTAAAATCTATCACAGAGAGAGCAAGAAGCATTAAAAAACTAAGTGCTATCATAAAGGTTGGTATAGTTATCTCCCCATATTTATTAGCGATAGCTAAAAATATAAGTCCAGAAACAAGTTCTATGATAGGATACTGAATAGATATAGATGTTTTACAATAGGAGCATTTTCCTCTTAAAAAAATCCAAGAAAAAAGAGGTATATTATGCCAAGGTTTTAAATTTTTATCACATGATGGACAGTGAGAAGCTCTAAAAACAACACTTTCATCTTTTGGTATTCTCAGTATCACAACATTTAAAAATGAACCAAACACTATACCAAATATAAAAGCGATAGAAAGTATCATCATTTCAAACCTCCAAAACGACGTTCAACTTTTGTAAATTTTTTGATAATTTTTTCTAGTTCACTCGGTGTAAAATCTGGCCATAGAGTATCTACGAAAAAAAGTTCTGCATAGGCTGATTGCCAAAGAAGATAGTTAGAGAGTCTATGGTCACCACCTGTACGTATAAGTAAATCTACACTCTCTTTACAATCAAGGGCATCATTTAACATCTCTTGAGTTATATCTTCTTTTGTATCTTTAAGAGAGTTTATTGCTCTTAGTATCTCATCTTGAGAACCATAATTAAGTGCTAAAGATTGTATAAGCCCATCACAATGAGTGGTTGCTTTTTCTACCTCTTTTATAGTCTTTTTTAAAGATTTTGAAAAAACATCTATATCTCCTATCGGCTCAAATCGAACATTATTTTCAATGTAGACAGGAAGTTCATTTTTAAGATAGCGTTCTAAAAGTTTCATCAAAAACTCAACCTCTAAACGGGGGCGTTTCCAATTTTCTGTTGAGAAAGCATAAAGTGTTAAACGTTCTATATCTTTATGGTGAGAACAGTAGGTAGTTATCTCTTTAACAACATTAGCACCAGCTTCATGACCCTTTACACGCTTCTTTCCCTGAAGTTCAGCCCAACGACCATTCCCATCCATAATGATAGCTATATGCTTTGCATAGTTCATAATTACAAACTTTTTGCTGAGTTTAATATATCAAATGAAAGAGTAAGTTTGTCATTTTTAGGGAGAGAGATAACACTCTCTTTCGTTATAAATTCGATAGCATTAGAGTTAGTTCCAAAACTAGAGGAATCTTCTAATAGATTGAGACAAACTCCATCTAAATTTTTATTTGTTAGCATTTTTTGAGCATTTGAAAGAGCATTCTCTTTATCCATTTCAGCTTTAAAACCGATAGTTAGTATATCTGTTTTATCTATACTACTTAATATATCTATATTTTTCTTTAAAGCTAAACCCCATTCATCACCTAATATATCTTTTTTAAGTTTCCCATTTTGAACAAATTTTGGAACATAATCACTTACTGCTGCTGCCATAAAAAGATAGGGCTTTTTTTGGATAAGATGTATAGTATCATCATTTGAGAGAGATGGACGAGAGAGTTTCCCTTTTTTAGCTATACGTATAGAGTCATTGAGATACTCTAACATCTCATTACTATCTTCTACTTCAATAGTGTGCATATTTTTAGGAAGAGGTGTATCAAATCGTGTAGCGATTAAGTTCACATCTGCACCTTTACAGTAAAGAGCAACAGCTATACTTGAAGCCATCTTGCCACTTGAAAAGTTTGAAATATAGCGAACTTCATCTATCTTTTCAACTGTTCCACCACCTGTAACCATTACCATTCTATCTTCCCAAAACTCCTCTTTGAGTAAAACTCTAGCAGTTGCAAAAAATATATCGATAGGTTCAGCCATCGCTCCATCTCCTGTTGTTTTACAGGCTAACTCTTTTACTTGTGTGTCTACTATCTCATAATTTGAGATGGCTAGCATTTTGAGATTTCCTTTTGTTATAGGGTTCTGAAGCATATTTGTATTAGCTGAGGGGCAAAGTATCTTTTTATCTGGAAAGGCTAGCGCTGATTGTAGTAAAATATTATCTGCTATTGCATTTGCAAGTTTAGCTATTGTATTAGCTGTTGCTGGTGCAATTATGAAAATATCAGCCCATATAGAAGCTTTTATATGATTATTATCATCTATCCAAGATTCATTTGTATCATCTAAAACTTTATTTGATGTTAATGTTTCAAATGTTAATGGAGTTATGAATTTTTTAGCAGATTCACTCATAACAACTCTTACTTCTGCACCAGCTTTTACAAAAAGACGAGTAAGTTCAAGTGATTTGTAAACAGCGATTGAGCCAGTTACACCTAAAAGAATTTTTTTATTTCTTAGTAACTCTATGGGTATATTCATTATTCTACTCTTTTTATATTGGATTTTTTTATTTATTCTATCTAAAAAATGGTATATTTTTCAACCATTATTGCTCTTGGATAATTTTGTTTATCTCTCTTATTACTTCATCATTCCATAAAAGTTCTTGATGTGTTACATCTTCAAGTTCAACATAATAAGTTAAATTTTTAACATGTTTTTTGAGATTTCTAGCATTTTTAATATAGGTGATATTATCATCTTTGCTAACAAACATACAAGTTTTGGCATCTATACGTTTTAAAATTTCTATATTGTTAAATTTATATCGTAAAACCCAAGATAAACAGATGCCATATTTCTCTTTTGCTAAAAGAGTGATAGAATCAAATGCACCGATAAGAAATAATCCTAAACTATTTTGTTTACTTGCAACATGGGAAGCAACAGATGAACCTAAAGAAAAACCTAGTATATAAAAATCTCCATAATTTTTTTGAACTAATTGAGCAATTTTATCTGCATCATCTAAAATATTTTGCTCTGTAATAGTTCCTTCACTGCGACCATAAGAACGATAGTTAAATGTAACTATTCTTGTATGAGGAAAAGCCATTGAAAGTTTTTTAATGAGTCCTACACTATCGTGACCACGACCTGCAAAAAAGAGTATAGTTGAATCAACACTATATAGTTTCCGATAGAGTGAGATAGGTTCATATACAACTCCCTCTAGTTTTACTCCATCATCAGCTTTTACAATAAGCTCTTCAAACTCTTCTCCTAATTCATCTTTTCGATGATATGTAGGTGAAAAAAGCATAAAATATTGAATTTGGTAAAATGTTACAGCTAAAATTGTGAGAGTGAGAGTTAAAAATATTATATAAATCATAGAGGGAGTATAGTAAAAATATTGATATAAACTCCTTAAATATATTTGGTTATACTTACAAGTAAAATTAAAACCTATAAGAAGGATATAAAAGCATGAAAAGATATAGACATTATAAAAAAGATAAAGCGATAATACTCTCCTGTTTTGGTTCAGTTATAGAGCAAAATAAGTATTTGGAGTTAAAAGATTTAGTTCAATCGACATTTCCTGAACTGGATGTTTTTTTATCGTTTTCATCTCGTATGGTTTTAAAAGATTTACATAAAAGAGAGATGGATTATAAAAACCTTCCTCAAATTTTAGCAGATGTCGATATGCTAGGATATAAAAGTATTATAGTCTCTTCAATAAACCTATTTCCGACAGATGAGCATGATGTAGTGAAAAAAATAGTAGATGGTTTTAATAATTTCTCACTTTCAAATATTAGATATACAGATGCTATTTTAACAAAAACAAAAGAGACTACACTCTACTTAACAGAATTAAATCAGCTAGTAACTCAAGATGATACAGCAAATCTTTATGTTATTCATGGAACACCTGCTTTGGAGTTGGGTGGAATAGAATCTATAACATATAGTGCTAATCTATTAGAGATGATAGGAGAGAGTAATTATAGTTGTTCATTAGAGGGAAGTTTTCCATTTTATGCGATAAAAAAACAGTTAATCAATAAAATGAAAGTGGAGGGTGTAAAAAAAGTACAAATTATTCCTATGCTTCTTGTAAGTGGTAATCATTATATAAAAGATATGGTAGAGATACAAGAGGAGCTATCTGATTTTTTTGAGAGTTCTATTGTTGAAACTCAAACAGAAGGGGAACGTTTTAATCTTATAGAGTTAGATATTTCAACAAAAATTATTATAAATAATATAAAAGAGGGGATTATTAAACTTGGATAAAAAACTTTATATGGTTTCACTTGGCCCAGGGGATATTGACCTTATAACTATAAAAGCATTAAAAGCACTTCAAGATAGTGATGCTATCTGTGTACCAACTAAAAGTGAAAATCATAGTTTTAAAAAATCTCTTACATATAGAATAGTAAAACAGTTAATGGATGAGCATAATTTTGAAAAAGAGATTATTCCAGTGTACACACCTATGAACTTTAAGCAAGAAGATTGGCAATATCAAGTAGATATATTGACAACTACTCTTGAGACAAGAAAAACTATATCATTCGTTACACTTGGGGATAGTGCTGTTTATAGTACAGTATATTATCTCTTAGATATTATTAAAGAGCAAAATAAAAATCTTTACGATAATAGTGAAGTGATAGCTGGAGTAACATCTTTTTCACAAAGTAGTGCTAAGGTGAAAAAGCCTCTTTGTATAGGTGACAGCTCTTTTAGTATAGTTCCTTTACTTGATAAAGATGTTCCAAATACAACAGTATATATGAGACCAAAAATAGGGATGAATACAGATAACATAATTGAAAATGGACAGATATATACATTTGAAAATTTAAATTATGATGGTGAACATATTACAAATAAAAAAATAGAAAAAACGAAAAAATATATGACTCTATTTATAGATTTTTTTCAAAAGGATAGTTAAATGAGTTTTAAACAGGAACAACCTCCTATCAATATCGGTGCAGATATATCTGTAAAATCTTTTGAGATGATAGAAGATGAACTTCAAGAGTATTCAAAAGCTAAAGAGTTTGATAAAAATGAGATAGAGGTTATAAGTAGGCTTATTCATACCTCTACATGTTTTGAACAAGTTTTAGAAAATATTTTTTTTACAAAAGATGCTATTCCTAGAATGCAAGAACTTCTTAAAAAAAGAGCAAAAATAATTGTTGATGTAAATATGATAAAAGTTGGATTGAGTTCATTTTATTTAGAAACTTATGGAAATGAGGTTATTTGTTACATTAATGAACCTTTTACTTATGAGATGGCTGAGAAAAATAAAACTACAAGAAGTTATGCAGCAGTTGTTGAAGCTATAAAAATGCACAAAGATGAGCCTCTTATCTTAGCATGTGGTAATGCTCCTACCTTTATTTATGCAGCTATAAATACTTTACTTAATGAGGGAATAGACCTTGAAAATGTTGCTTTTATTCTTTTTCCTGTTGGATTTGTTAATGTTGTGGAATCTAAAGATTATGGAAAAAGATTTTGTGAAAAGTTTAATATCCCCGCTGTCATTATGGAGGGAAGATTTGGAAGTTCAACAATGACAGTAGCAACACTACATGCAACATATAAGCTTATAAAAGATTATGATGGTGTTAGTAAATATAATGGGAAATGATTAAAAAGAGAGAATACATTTCATACATTTCGATTGTCGAGAATAAGGAAAAAACATGTGTGCAGTAGTATAACAAAAAATGAAAAGACATATTTAACAAAAGTACAACTATGTGATATGGATACCAAAGAACTTTTTTATGACAATATAGAGAATATTTCTAAAATAAAAGGTGTAGCTTTAAGTTTATTTAGGTTTAATAAAAAGATGAAAAATGAAGGAAAAAAATGGAAAAAGTAAATTGTGATGTATTGGTAATTGGAGGTGGTCCTGCTGGTGGTGTAGCTGCTGTTACTGCAAAGATGAACTACCCTGATAAAGATATTTTAGTAATTCGTGAATTTGAAAAACAGTTAGTACCGTGTGCTATTCCCTATATATTTGGTAAAACACTTGGGAGTAGTGAAAAAAATGTAGCTTCATGTGCTATGGCTGGACAGATGGGCATATCTACTCTTTTAGGTAAAGTAGAAGATATTGATATAGAAAATAAGATAGCGTATTCAGATGAAAATGCTATCTCTTTTGATAAACTCATTTTTGCAACAGGTTCACAACCTTTTGTACATGATTCTTTAAGACACTCTTTAGTTCTTGATGGTGTTTTTACTATTGCAAAAAATAAAACTTTGATAGATGAACTGAAAGTATATTCAGATGCAAAAGATGAGATTGTTATCGTTGGAAGTGGTTTTATCGGTATTGAACTTGCTGTTGAGATGGCTATAAATGGTAAAAATGTTACTGTTATTGGTGGTTCTACACATATTCTTAAAAATGCTTTTGATAGTGAGATAGCGATAGAAGCTGAAGAGTTAATGCTTTCTCATGGTGTTAAATATATTGGTGAAGATAGAGTTGTTGAAATTATCGATAAAAATGGTGATAATATAGTAAATGCCGTAAAATTAAAAAGTGGTATGATTGTAGATGCTGAAGTTGTTGTATTAGCAACTGGATATAAACCAAATACTGAACTCGCTCAAAAAGTTGGTGTTTCTCTTGGTCATTATGGGGGAATATGGGTTGATGAATATATGAGAACAAAAGACCATAATGTTTTTGCAGTTGGAGATTGTAGTTCTCGTCGTGATTTTATAACAAAAGAGCCATCTAAAGTTATGCTAGCTTCAACATCAGCAGCAGAGGGACGAGCAGCAGGTAGTTCACTTTACGATATAAAATATCTTAAAGGTTTTAGTGGAACTATCGCTATTTTTTCAACAATGATAGGTAAAACAGCTTTTTCATCAGCAGGTGTAACAGAGGAACAAGCTAGAGAAGCAGGGATAGATATAGTAGTGGGTTCTTTTAGTGGTATGAATCGTCATCCAGCAACTATACCTGGAGCGCAAAAACAGTTTGTAAAACTGATAGCGATGAAACATGGTGGTCAGATTATCGGTGGTCAAGTTGTTGGTGGAGAGGAGACAGGAGAGATGATAAATCTTATAGGTCTTATTATCGAATCTCACTTTGACATATATCGTGTGATGTCTATGCAAGTCGCAACACAACCTATGCTTACGGCAGCACCTACAAGTTATCCTGTTGTGATGGCTGCTATTATGGCAACAAAAGCAATAGAAGAACAATAAGCCCTTAAATAATAGCCATTAAGTAGTTTTAATATATTTAATGGCTATTAGAATAGCTTTATTTATTTTAATTATATTTTATTAAAATATCTTTTTTTAATAGATACTTAACTCGTAAAATAGTAAAATTCCTTTTTAAAAGGATATTTAAATGAAATTTATTTTACTATTGTTTCTTCTCACATTTGGCTTATCTGCTAAAAATATAACTCCTAGTAATGTTTATTCACAAGTTATGCTTATATCAGATGAGATACATTTTTTATTAAATTATTATGGTGTAAAACATGACCATGATGGAATTATAAAAAGAGTTCAAATTGATACAAAATTAAAACCTCGAAATGCTTGGCAAAAAACTTATGAAATTATGGTGAAGATAAATATACTTAGAAAAGAGTATAAACTATCAATCGTTCAACCTGCAAATATAAGTCCAATATTACACCTTAATCCAGATTTAATATATGAACAAACACAAAGAATTTTAACAGAGATTAGAATATTTAAATTGAGAAAAGGGTTAACAAGTCCTGTATTTGAAGAGAAATCTTTTTCAGGTAAAACACCCGTAGATGTATTTAATGGATTGAGTCATATATCAGCATCATTAGATGAATTAAATAAAGGTGGAGTGACTCCATCATTTGTATTTGCTGAGAATATGAGACTTTATGATGATATAACACTTATTTTACAACATCTAAATATCTCTGATAAAACAATTCCTAAAGTTAAAAATATAAACTCAACACCGACAGATATTTTTAATATTGGTATGAAAATACTTGGAAAAATTAAACAGTTACAGATTGGTGCTGGGATTAATTTTGTTGATTTTAGTGAGTTTAGAAAAGAGAACTCTACTCCGAGTGAAGTTTTTGGAATTACACAAATTATTTTAGCTGAACTGCAAACGATTAAAGCTTATATAGGTCTCAATAATATTACTAGTGGTGCAAGTCAATACAATATAAAAACACCCGTAGAGGTTGACCAGTTAATGAGTTGGAATTTTAGAAAACTTAATTTAATCCATTCATTGAATAAAAGGAGATAGAGTGAACTTATCTATTAAACATAAAATATTTTCCCTTTTTATGGTGGTAATCGTTCTCGTTGTAAGTGCTGTTGGTTGGTTTGGTTTTAAGAGTGCAAAAGATTCTTATATAAGCTCAGCACTATCTATAAATGAGGGTAAAACAGAACTTCTCTCAAACGAGATAAATGGAGTGCTTCGAACATTATCAGAAGATTTAATTTATAATGCTGATTTTTATGCTTTAGAGAAACTATTAGTTTGGGAAGATTTAAAAGATAGAAGAAAGATACGGGATTGGAAAAATGTTTATATATCTGCATTGAAAGATTATATATTGAGTAGAAAACTCTATTATCAAGTACGAATTTTAGATACAGAGGGAAATGAAAAAATCCTTATTCAGTATGATGAAAAAACAAATATTATTTCTGAAACTCCTGATGACAAATTACAAAATAAATCTCATAGAAAATATTTTAAAGAGGCAATGAAGTTAAAGAAAGGAGAGTTTTATATCTCAGATATGTCTTTAAATGTTGAAAATGGGATGATAGAGAAACCTTTTATCCCTATTGTTCGTTATGCTACTCCTCTTATTAATGAAAATAGAGAGATAAAAGGTGTACTTATTTTAAATTTTAATGCTTCTTATATTTTAAATGAGATAGCTGATGCAAAAAAAGATAATCAATCTCACCATAATTTTTATCTTTTAAATGAAGATGGCTACTATCTTTTTACAGAAGATAAAACAAAAAGATGGGGTTTCCAACTTGGTACAGGTTATAATTTTAATAAAGATTATAAAGGTGTAATGGAAAAATTTAAGAATAAAGATAAAGTAACATTTATCGATAATGGAAAACTTTTTTCTATGTATAAAATCTATCCACATAAGTTTAAAAACTCCTATCGTTTTTGGTACTTTGTATCGGAAATTGATGAGAGTGTTGCTTTCTCCTCTTTAAATATTTTTATGAATCAATTCTTTTTTATTTTACTTTTTGTACTTCTAAGTGGACTATTTGTAATTAACTGGTATATCTCAAAACTTATGAGACCTCTTGGTAAAGTTACCTCTCAACTTAAATCATTATCAAATGGTGAAATTCAGAAAGAGAGTATAGATTATACGGCTAATGATGAGATAGGCGATATTGTAAACTCTACTGCAAAACTCGTTGATGCGATAGCTACAACTATTAAACAAGCAAATGCTGTTGCTAATGGTAGTTTTACACAAAAGATAGAGCTATTAAGCAAAAATGATGAACTTGGTCTAGCTCTTGAGAGTATGACTTTACGATTGAATGAGATAACAAATCTTGCACAAAGTTTATCTATGGGTAATTATGATGTAAAGGTGATAGCTAGAAATTCAGAAGATAAACTTGGATTAGCACTTATAGATATGGTACGCTATCTTGAGAGTATTACAAAGATAACAGAATCTATATCACTTGGTGAACTGAATGTAAAATATAAAGTAAAAGGTGCTGAGGATAGATTGGGTTATGCTGTCTTACAGATGATAAAGTATCTTAAAACTATTCTCAAACAGGCAAATGCTATCTCTCAAGAAAATTTTACAACTACTATTAATGTTAAATCTAAAAATGATGAACTTGGTCAAGCTTTGGTAACGATGACAAATATTTTGAAAAATTCAAGTATTCAAAATAAAAATGAGATATATTTTAGTGAAGGTATCGGAAAATTTAGTGATGAACTTACAGGTGAAACAGATACTATTGAACTTGCTCGTAAAGCTATTACTATGGTTAGTCGCTATGTTGGAGCTAGTTCAGGAGTTTTATATACTTTTAATAAAGAGCAAGGGGAGTTAAAACTTATCGCTTCATTTGCATATACATCTCGAAATAGTTTATCAAATAGTTTCAAATTAGGTGAGGGTATTATAGGGCAGGTTGCTCTTGAGAAAGATGCTATTTTAATTCGAAATATTAAAGATGATGAGTTTATAGTCCAAAGTGGGACAACAAGTTCAACTCCAAAAGAGGTATATGCTTTTCCTCTTGTTTATGAGGGAGAACTTTTTGGTGTTATGGAGCTTATGAGCTATGAGCATTTTACATCGGCAAATAAAGAGTATCTTTTAAAAATATCTTCTATTTTTGCATCAGCACTTCATACTACAAATCAAAATACTCAGATTAAAGTTTTACTAGAAAAATCCCAAAGTGCTTATGAAGAGTTACAGGTTCAAAGTGAAGAGCTTCAAGAATCAAATGTTCAGATGGAGGAGCAACAGCAACAGCTAACTCTTCAGTCCAGAGAGTTAGAGATTAAAAATAATACACTATTGACAGCAAAAGAGGAGATAAATGAAAGAGCAAAGGATTTAGAAAAAGCATCTAAATATAAAAGTGAATTTTTGGCAAATATGAGTCATGAGTTAAGAACACCTTTAAACTCTATCATTCTTCTTTCAAAACTTTTAGTGCAAAATAAAAATAGTACATTAAACTCTAAAGATATTGAAAAATCAAAAGTAATTCACAAAGCTGGAAATGATTTACTCTTTTTAATTAATGACATTTTAGATTTGAGTAAGGTTGAATCTGGAAATATGGAGTTAGATACTAGTGAAGTATCAACATCAGAGATAATAGATGAACTGCAAGGTCTTTTTGGTGCAATAGCTGATGAAAAAGGTCTAGCTTTTATAATAGAAGATAGATTTAATGCTAGTTTACTTATAGATAAATCTAAGTTTTTACAAGTGTTGAAAAATTTATTGAGCAATGCCTTTAAATTTACAAAAAAAGGCTCTGTGACTCTTACAATAGAAAGTACGTCAAATGATATAATATTTAAAGTAAAAGATAGTGGCATAGGTATTCCATCTGATAAATTAGAAACAGTTTTTGAAGCGTTTAAGCAAGTTGATGGAACTATTAGTAGGGAGTTTGGAGGAACAGGTTTAGGTCTTTCTATTAGTCGTACTATTATAGATTTGATGGGTGGGACAATAGAACTTGAGAGTGAATTTGGTGTTGGTACTACATTTATCGTAAATGTTCCATTTGATAGAGATAAACAAAAGATAGATAGAATACCCTCAGAAGAGAAAAAAATAGTTCAACAAAAAAAGCTGGAAGAGAAAATAGATGAAAAGATTGTTGAGGTAAATAAATTTTCAATTATAAATGATGAAGATGATAACTTTTCTCAAGATATTTTAACTGCTAAGAATATTTTAATAGTAGATGATGATAGTCGAAATATTTTTACATTAACATCGACTCTTGAAGAGATGGGTGCAGAAGTTTTTAGTGCATTTAATGGAAAAGAAGCGATAGAGATGCTAGAAGATGATGAAAATAGTATGGATATTGTGTTGATGGATATAATGATGCCTGTTATGGATGGTCTTGATGCCATTGAAAGAATAAAAGCTGATGATAGATTTAAAAATATTCCTATTATTGCTATTACTGCTAAAAATATGCCAGAAGATAAACAAAGATGTTTAGATGCAGGAGCAAATGATTATTTGGCAAAACCTTTAAAATATAGTGCTTTAGTAAATATATTTAAAGCATGGTTAAAATAGAGTGTTGAAGTTTTTTGAGGATAGGGATAGTTGTGATATTGTTATAAACAACCCTGTCACTTCTGATGATATAGAGAGTATGGAAAGAATCTTGAGTTCTAAAAAATACTCTTTTTGGACACTTACTTTTGGACATATATATATAATCAATCGAGATTTTATCTTTTTACTTTATAAAGAAATTTTTATAAATAAAAAAAATATTAAGATTGTTACACATAAAGAGAAACTTAATAGGTATCTTCATCGATTAGGTTTTAAAACACTTTTTATATCACTTATAAAAGAGGATATTATTAAAATTAGTAATATTAAGATAGTAGTTATAGGTGGAAGTGCAGATTCATCTCCTAAAATTATAGAGTTTGTAAAAAATCTCTCCTTAGAAAATCTTACTCTAGTGATTGTCCAGCATATTGAAGCGGAGAGAAAAGAGCTTTTTGATAAAATAATTCAACGTTATACAAATTATAGTGTAGGATATGCTAAAGATGGAGAGGAACTTGAAAAATCAAAAATATATATATCTCCTAAAAATCGACATCTTTTAGTATCTGAAAATAGATTTCAGATAAGTAATAAAGCGAAATATAACTATGCAAGACCCTCTTTATCTTTAAGTTACGAGTCATTTTCACAGGAGTATAGAGATAAACTTCTTATTATTCAAGAGTGTGGTTATTTAGATGATGGTGTAGATAAACTTCTTGGTGCAAAGAAAAATGGTTCTCATATAGTTATACAAAATAGAGATGAATGTGAAGCTAAAAGTATGATTAAAAATGCTATAAATAAAGATGTTCATGACTATATATTTAAGATGGATGAGATGATAGATTATCTTGATTTTTTAGATAAAAGAATGTTAAAAGTTAGCTGTGTAGATTATCTGTTAAAGATGATATATAAACATTATGGATATGATTTTCAACTTTATCAAAGAGAGATGATACAGAGACGTTTAGATATTTTTATGATAAAACACGATATAACATCATTAAAAGATGCTATTGGTGTTATTCTTTTTAATTCGATAGCCTTTAAAGGATTTTTTTTAGAGGTATCTATCAATGTAACAGAGTTTTTTAGAGACCCTCTCTCTTTTGAAAAGATAGGCTTTTTTATACAAAAGTCATACAAAAATACCCATCATATAAAGATTTGGAGTGCAGGGTGTAGTAGTGGAAAAGAGGCTTACTCTTTGGCGATGTTACTTCAAAATTTGGGAATGTTACATAAGTCGATTATTTATGCAACAGATTTTAATAGTGTTATTTTAGAGGAAGCAAATAATGCTATCTATTCAAATCAAGCTTATGAGAAAGCAAAAGAGAATTGTAGTTTATTTCAAAATGAGAATAAATTTGATAACTTTATAGTTAAAAATAAAAATTTTATAGCTATTAATGAAGAAATAACACAAAAGGTTCTTTTTTTACAGCATAATTTAGCAATAGATAGCTCTTTTAATGAATTTGATATTATAATATGTAAGAATGTAATTATCTATTTTGATTATAAGCTACAAAAACAGGTCTTTAAATTGATATATGACTCTTTAAAATTTGGGGGTTATCTTATTCTTGGAGAGAGTGAGAGATTAGATATCGATTTTAGAAACAGGTTTGAGATAGTAGATGAAAACAGTAAAATATATAAGAAAGTGGTTTAATATATGAAAAAAAATATCCTATGTATTGATGATATTAAAACAAATCTTTTTATACTCTCAAGTGTAATTGAAGATGCGAATGAAGAGATGTATAATGTCTTGATTGCAGACTCTGCAACGAAAGGTTTGGAAATTCTTTTAAAAGAGAAAGTAGATATTATTCTTTTAGATGTAATGATGCCAGATATTGATGGTTTTGAGTGTGCAAAAATGATAAAATCAAATAAAAAGACACAAAATATTCCTATAATTTTTGTAACAGCAAATAATGATGATGCAACGATACAGCAATGTTATAATCTTGGTGGCGATGATTATATCAATAAACCTTTTAACAATGTAGAACTTTTATCACGAATATCTTTTCATCTAAAACTTCAAGAGAAAGAACAGATGCTTATAGAAGAGAAAGAGTATGCACAAAGCATCTTAAATCTTCAAGATAATATAGTAGTTGTAACAGATGCAACTATGGTTATTGATTCAAATAAAGCTATGTTAGAGTTCTTTAAAGTTACAAAACTACAAGAGTTTCAAAATCAACAAAAATGTATATCGGAGTCTTTTATAAAAGAGGATGGTTACTTTAGTATATCTTCGATAGGGGATGAAATAAACTGGATAGAGGCTGTTATTAAACGCTCCAATAAAGATGACCTTCTTGTGAAAATTGCTAAAGACACTGAAGCAAGTATATTTACTATTAAAGCTATCGTTTTTCATAATCTTTATATAGTAACATTAACAGATATAACAAAGATGTCTGAGCTTTCAAGTAGTTATGAACATGAAGCAAATTATGATAGTTTAACTCAAATTTACAATAGAAATATGTTCCACCGTCTTATAGATAAAAAAATAGTTTCTGCAAATGAAAAAAGTAGTAGTTTTGTTTTTATCATGGTAGATATAGACTTTTTTAAGAAAGTTAATGATAATTATGGACATCTTGTTGGAGATGATGTTTTGATTAATATATCTAAACTTATTAAAAAACATATTAGAACTAATGATATTTTTGCAAGATGGGGTGGAGAGGAGTTTGTTTTAGCTTTTGATACAAATATAGATAAAGGTTTCGAAATAGCTGATAACTTACGAAAAATTGTAGCTGAAGAAACTTTTGATGTTGTTCAAAAAATTAGTTGTAGTTTTGGTATAACAGCATTTAAAAAAGATGATACGTTAGATGCTCTTATTAAGAGGGCAGATGAAGCTTTATATGAAGCAAAAGATACAGGGAGAAATAAAGTATGTCAGAAGGTATAGAACATATCTATAACATTCTTTGTGTTGATGATAATAAAAATAATCTTTTTACATTAAGTGCATTACTTTCAACAGTAGAGAGTGTAAATTCAATCGAAGCATTAAGTGCAAAAGAGGCTTTAAACATTTTATTGAGTCAGCCAATAGATTTGATATTATGTGATATTCAGATGCCAGATATTAATGGCTTTGAGTTAGCTAAAATGATAAAATCTAATAAAAAAACGAAGCATATTCCTATAATATTCGTAACAGCAGTTTTTAAAAGCGATGAGTTTATTGCTCAAGGATTTGAGATAGGTGCTATCGATTATGTTACAAAACCTATTGATGATAATCAACTTCTAAGTAAAATAACACTTTATTTAAAAATATTTGAAGAGAAAAAGAAGTTAATACAGAGTGAAAAACGTTTTTATGATATAGCACAAAGTATTGGTGATGGAATATATACATTAGATGTAAACAATAAAACAACGTTTATAAATAAAGAAGCATTAGACCTTTTACAGTTCAAACCACATGAGTTGATGGGTAAAACTATACACGATTATATACACTATAAAGATAAAAATAATAAAGAGATTTTATCAAGTGAGTGTAAAATTCATCATTCGATGATTAATGGTGAAGAGTATAGAAATGAGAATGAATTTTTAGTGCGAAAAGATGGTTCATTACTTTTTGTTTCTATTGTATCTACACCTCTTTATATGAAAAATGAGATTGTTGGAACAGTTGCTATATTTAGGGATAAAACAAAACAGAATAGAATAGAGCATTTAGAGGAGGAACGCCTTAAAAATCAGGAACAGATTATTCACTCTATGATAGATATGATTGAGTCAAGAGATTCCTATACAGCAGGACATACAAAAAGAGTTTCTGAATATTCTGTTTTAATTGCACAAGAGATGAACTATAAAAATGAAGATATAGAACTTCTAAAAAAAGCAGCATGGTTGCATGATATAGGTAAAATTTCTACACCAGATAGTGTGTTGTTAAAACCAGGTCAACTTGATGATACAGAGTATGTTCTTATTAAAGACCATCTTACAGCTGGATATGAGATGCTCAAACAGATAGACCAATATAGTGATATAGCAAATATTATGAGAGAGCATCACGAAAAGTATGATGGTACAGGGTATCCACAAGGTTTAAAAGGGGAGGAGATACTTCCTTTGAGTAGAATTATGATTGTAGCAGATGCTTTTGATGCTATGACTACAAATCGTGTCTATAAGCCAAGAAAAACGATAGAGGTAGCATTGTCTGAGTTAGAAGATTTAAGTGCAAGACATTTTCATCCAGAGGTTGTATCAGCTGCAATAGTGGCACTTAAAAATATCTCTTTAAATGAAGATATAAATCAACTACCTCAAACATCTATCGAGCGACAACGTTTCGCTTATTTTTATAAAGATAGATTAACAAATCTTTTTATAGTAGATTATCTTTCATTGATATTACGTTATCACATAAATTCAACATCAGTATATATGTATAACATAGAACTACACCATTTTTCAGATTACAATACAGAGAATAGTTGGAGTGAGGGTGATAAGTTTTTAATTCAATTTGCTAAATTTTTAGATAATTTATATACTGATTCTGTTGTTTTTAGAGTTGAAGGGGATGATTTTATGATTTTAAGTGAAGTAGAACTTGAAACTTTATCTTCAAAAGTGCAAGAGTTTCCACTTTTAAAAGAGTCAATAGTTGAGTGTAGTATTGAGGAAAAATATATCGAAAATATTCACAAGTTAATAATTAGCTAAACGATAGAAGACATTATATCGAATAAGTGTCTTCTCTTTTGGTCTAGGATAACGGCTATAAGCATATTCCATAGTTTCTTGAGTTGTTCTGTCTAGCGTAAAGACTCCACTTTTTTGTAAAAATTTAAAATCTGTCATATCTCCATTTGGATGGAGGTAAAACTCTATAACATTGCTTCTATTCACACGAATATCTCGACCTATATTGACACTAGCAACACGAGTAAGAACCTCTTGAGTGATACGTCTCATAATCTCTTGATTATTTAATATATACTCTTGTTGCCCCTTTGTAAGTTTTCCAAATTTATCTCCATATAGCTCTTTTATATTTTGGTTAATATTATTGTGAGAATAGTTTTTCTTCTCCTCTTTCTCAACCTCTTTAGAAGATTTATCCTCATACATCCAAGCCATAGGGTCATTTTTAATAGGATTTATTTCAACTGTTTGTATCTTTTTTTGTTTTACTAAAGGAACAAAAACTTTTTCCTTTTTAGGAAGAATTTTTTTCTTCTTAATAGGCTTTATTATCTTAGGTTTAGGAACTTTTTTTATTATAGGCTTTTTGATTTTATGTTTAACAATTTTTTTAAGTTGAGAACCTTTTGGCATAGGAGGTGCTATTGGTGTAGCTTTTTTTTCAACTTTTGTTTTTTTGATGTTTTTTAAAGAGATTTTTAATCTTTTTTCCTCTTTCTTAGGAGTAGGGGAAGTTGTATCGATACTATTTTTAAATAGTAAAAAAAGAAGTGTAAATAGAATATGGATAAGTAGTGCTATAAAAAGTGCAAAATAGGTTCTATTCAAAAAAACTTTCCATCTGTTGGGTTTATAAATTATAACAGAGGAAAGTTAATTAAGACTGTTAATATAAAAATCCAAATAACCAAAGAGGTATTTTATTACCAAATCCTACCTCTATATCGTCCGCTACAACAAAACTATCTTTCAAGTTTTTAATCTGTTTAAAATCTTTCCCTTTCCCCCCTATCTCAAAAAGATATTTTTCATCTACTAAAAAATCACCCTTTTGTGGATAAGATAAGGTATGTTCTACACTTAGCATATTTAGAAAGAATTGCTCTCTAATAGTTCCTATCTCATTAGATTGACAATATACAAAACTAAAATTTGGATTATTGAGATAAAGTTTTTGAGGTTTACTAAAAATATTATCCCCTTTTGATTTAGCTTTGAGTGGAGTAAAGATATTTCCCATATTGAGATAATGAATATATTGATACAGTGTATTTCTATTTATACCTATTTTTTGAGATAAATTTGTAATATTTAGTTCATAAGGTTTACTTGCACAGATGAGGTTTACAAGTTGTTTAAGTTTTTGGATATTTTGAGGTTCTATATTAAAAATAATTGGTAAATCAGCTTCTATAACAGTGTTTATACTCTCTTCTAGTTTTAAACTATATGTGTTTGGATTTTCAAAATAGTATGGAAAATATCCAGATTCAAGATACTCTTTAAAATATTCAAATGGCTTAATTTTATTTAAGATAGTATCTACTAAATCGTTATGATTTTCTAAAATATCAGTTAAATTAAATGGAGTAAATTTGAGATTGAGTTTTAACTCTAAGAACTCTCTAAATGATAATCCTTTGACTCGATATAAAACAGCTCGTCTACTTAAATCAGCTTTTTTATGTTCTAACTGTAAAGCACTACTCCCACTAAATATAAGTTGTAAATCTAAAAAATCGTAAATCTCTTTTAACTCTTTTTCAAAACTTTTATATTTATGTATCTCATCAATAGCCAACACCTTTCCACCACTTTTACTAAACTCATCAGCTATCTCATAGAGTGAAAGGGAGCTAGTAGTGATACTATCAGCACTAAAATATAATTTTTTACTTTTAGGAATTGTAAGGGAGTTTAAATACTGAATAATCACAGTTGTTTTACCAACACCTCTACTCCCAACTATTCCTATAAGTTTATCGTTAAAATCGATGCTGTTATAAAAATACCTTTTATATTTATAATTTTGAAGTTTTAATATCTTATCTGACTTAATGAATAGTTGATTAAGCATAAATTACCTTTTTTGTTTTATCTATTAAGCAATATTATACAATATTGCTTTTTAAATAAAACATTATTGAGTAAATTTTAAAAACTAGTTCCCATAACAAACTGAAATTTTTCCTCTTCAATAGTTAAATCATTATAGATATATTCCATACTCAGAGGAATAGTAAAAGAGTTTAAAAATATTGTTGAGAAAGTTGCTCCAACAGTAATCTCATTTATCGTATAATTATTAGCTTTAAATGTTCGTAGAGAGTATCTACGATATTTTGTATAGATGGATTCTCTTTGTAAAGAGATAGGAAATGTGAAAAAATAGGTAGAAATATTAAACACTTTTGCAAGGTTAATCTCAGCATAACCAATCCCTTTTGTATATCCACTCGCTGAGAGATTTGGCATAATTATAGTGGAAGGGTCAGTCTCTGTTTCATCAAAATTGGATAAAGTAACATTAGAAAGTTTTACACCACTATGAGAGGCACTCTTTCCATCACCATCTGTAATAGAAAATTTACTATCAAAACCAAAATAAAATTGATAAGGTAAATCATATTTAAATTGATACTCTGCACCAAAAATATTATCTCCTCGCTCATAAACATTATAAAATTTAAGTTTATTCAGTGTATTTATATACATACTATTTCCATATTGAGTGGCATTTTGTAATGTAAGTGAGAGAGTTAATGGTTTTCGGCTATTAGTTGTATAATCTTGGTAGTAACTAAAAGAGATATTTGCTCTGTTATTTCCAGCTTGATAGAGAGGGAGTATCGCATTAGCTATTAGACCATAATCTCTTACACTATCTTCAGAGATATTTTCTTTATGTTTTAAGAGTTTATAACTAGCTAAAGAGTATTCTAAACGGTATTGAGTGTTTGTGTATTGTAAACCTGCTAACGTTACTCCTGATGAGTCTTTATTTATAAAGGTAGTGGCACTATTTTGAGAAAGAGGGTCTCCAAAATCTATATTTAAAGAACCTATCCATCCAACATAAGAGCCATACCCTAAAGTAGCATTTGAACCACTATAATGCATATCTAAAAATGATGAATAATCTTGTGATAGGTCTAGTTTAGAAAGAGTAGAGCGTGTATTTTTATTTGAACTATAATACTGTTTATTTTCAAAAAAGAGTTTAGTTTCAAACGGTTTTTGACGAATATTTTCAATTTTATTAATCACATAATAGTAATCTTCATCACTTATCGCAGAGAGTAAAATCTCATTATCATTGATAAGTCTAGCCTCTTTTATATTGTCAGCTTTAGTTACTCGTTGTATACGCCCATTTTTAAAAGCATAGAGAGTTGAACCTAGTTTAGAGTTTGCTATAAAATAAATCTTTCCTCTACTATCAACATCACTCACTATCCCATAAAATCCTTTATAAGAGTAGAGAGGTGTTCTATTTTTATAAAGTGTTCTTGTTTTGTCTTTTTGAACAAAATAGTAAAGATTATCATCTTTATCTATAATTACAGAGGAGTTTACTTGCGCATAAAATTTCCCTTCAATATAAAGTTGAGGTTGAGAAAAGGAGGATTTTACATCAAAGTAAACCATCTTTCCATCTGAAAGATAGCCTTGTACCATTTTAGATTTTGTACCCTCTTTTACATAATTATCTTTATCAAAAAGAGCTTGATTTATTTGTGTTGGAGAGGTATGTAAACCTCCTTGTGTATAATAGTTTTCATCACTCTTTATAATTTTACCAGAGAGTGAATGTCGTTTTTTCTTTGTAATAACTTGAGTTTTTTTATCTATAACTATAAGTTGAGGTGCTGAAACTCCATTCTCATTTATCATAAAAAATATCTCATCTTCTGAGTTTGAAAGAGAGTTGAAAAATTGGGAAGATAAAAGATGTTTCCCCTGAGCTTTTACAAAATATGTACCAAGTTTTTTATAGTAGTTTGTAAAATTATTTAAAGATTGAGTAAAATTAATACCGATAGCATCTTTCATACTAGCATTTGTACGAACAGGAAACCAAAAATCTTCAGAGTGATACTTAAAGTAGCTATTAACTTTTTTTAAACCAAATCTTTGAGCAAGATAGAGCTGATAAAAGCCCCCTTGAATATAAGCTATATCCCCATAGGGAAAAGCTAATCGACTATTGTAAACATAACTATCTTTAATCTTTCCAGCTTTTGCTTGAAGTATAGTTTCAGCTTTATTTATTCCACTATACAGACGTCCTCCATTTCCATGCCAAGACTCATTTAAAACAGCATTTCCTTCAAGTAAAAAGGAGTTTTCCATACTATTTGGAATACTCATATAAAGAGGAAAGAGAAAAGAACCATTTTTAAAGATAGCATGCAAAGTTTTAGAGACAAAGTTATTTTTAATATTGAGTTGATAGTTATGAGCAGTTTCATGATATAAAAGAGTATCTAGCCAAGAGATACTAGAGAACTCATCTACTAATTCTGTTCCACCTATATAGTTTATTTGACGGTTATTTGGCCACTGCGTAGAGAAACCATTTGCTATCTGATTGTGAGAGGATATAAGTCCAACATAAAGAGTTTCATCTAATTTCCAATCAAATATCTGTTTATAATTTTTATGAATATGAGACTCTAAATTTGCAGTATGTTTTGCAAAAGGAAGATTGTTTTTTGTATAGATAATCTCTACATCATTTTTTGTATCTTTATATTTATAGTAGTCATCATCGTGAGAAACTACCACTTCACCACCTAGTAAAAAAGTAGAAGAGAGTAGGAAAGAGCCAATTTTTAATCTGTTTTGCATAGTTATAATTCCGATTATTAAGTTCGTTTATATATTGGCTATATTCTACACTTAAAAGGCTTTTATATTATACAAATTTTGTTAAAATAGATATAATTATTTTGAAAAAAGAGTATAAAGAGAATTTAAGTAAGTTTGATGTTGTTGCTTATTATCGTGGGTTTAGTGATAAGTGTGAGATTTTTGAGAGAAGTGTCGCATATCGTACAGTAGAAAAAAATAGGAAAAAGAGATGAAAAAAATTATATATGGTTTAAGTAATTTCAAACAGATACGAAGTGAAGAGTATCTGTATATAGATAAAACAAGATTTATAGAGATTTTAGAGAATAGAAGTGAAAAGTATACACTATTTTTAAGACCAAGAAGGTTTGGAAAGTCATTATTTCTCTCAACACTTTGGCACTATTATGATGAAAGTTTTTTAGATGAGTTTGATAATCTTTTTAGAGAAACATATATAGGAACAAATCCTACACCATTAAAAAATAGTTATAGAGTTCTCTTTTTAGAGTTTAGTGGGATTGAGGTTGAGAGAGGATTAGAAACCTTGCATGAGGATTTTTTAGATAATCTTAAAAAAAATCTATCTGCATATTTACGAAGATATAAATATGATATAGTTTATGAAAACGAGCTTCATAATATAGAAGATACAAAGCAGGTAACAAAAAGATTTTTCGAAATGGTACAAAACGATAAAATCTATTTAATAATAGATGAATACGACCAATTTGCAAATGCACT
>CAYOKX010000016.1:0-27144 GCA_964404655.1 uncultured Sulfurimonas sp.
AAGATATAATTTAAGAGTAAATCTTATTTGTGGATTAATTAATTTTGATAGAGGTGTGAATTGTTGAAATATTGAGTTTTGCAAGAAGTCTAATGATAAAATCAAGTAAAAAAATAAAAAAGGAATCCTCTGGACCAATCTTTTTTAAACAGTTACGAGTTGGATATAATAACAAAGAGTTTAAATGTATAAAAACACATAGATAGTATAGTACCCTTATGGTGCAAATATAGAAGACACAAAACAGCTATGGTTGTTTTGCATAAAAAAGGGATCTAACCCTTTTTTATCTCTTTAATCTCCTAAAATTATTAATAGCAGGAACAAAAAAATCCAACTTTCCAACTAACTTAACAACAAGCTTTCCACTAGCAACTAAACTCTCAAAACACTCTTTTGTCTCTGCATCAAAAAGAAGATTAATATCATCCATAGTTAAAGGTCGTTTATCTAAAGTGTTTACAATCTCCTCTTCACTATAAAAACTATTGTTTGGTTCAGCATGAGTACGAGAAGCTATATGAATAGGTAAACTACTATCAAATAGTAAAGATAGAGTATGAAGTTCTTTATAACTTATACCTACAACAGGGTAAGCTGGTGGTCTATCTATCGTTCCTAAATCTACTCTTTCTATATCAAGTTGTAATAAAATATCATTTAATTTTTGCACTTCCTCTTGAATATCATTAAGGCCTAAAACAAAAAGTATCTCTATAAAAAGTTTGCCTTTATATACTTTACTAAACTCTATCACTTTTTCAACAACTTGAGTTACATCTATATCAGTATGAGGTCTATCTATCTTTTTAAAAATATCGGGACTTATCGCATCAAGAGAGAGTTTTACTTGGTCAAGTTTTAAAAGTGCATTAAAAACTTTTTCATCAACTAAAGTAGCACTATTTGTCAGTATTAGAGTTTCAGTATTCTCTTTTATCTTATCTATCTCATCTATAAGTTCTAAAAGGTGAGGATAAAGAGTTGGTTCACCATTGGCTGTAAGTGTTATAACATCTATCTTTTGAGAGAGATGACTTTTAAGATTTGAGATTATCTCCTCTACGGAAACTATCTCTTTTTGAGTATCAACAGTAGCCATTGGAGCAAGTTCACAATATAAACAATCAAAATTACACTGTTTAGAAGAGGGAGAGAGGTCTATCCCCAAACTCATACCAAAACGGCGTGAGTTTACGGGACCAAATATTATACTATTTTCCACTTACTCTGTGACACTCGTTCACAAAATGGATAGCATTTTCGACTGGAACATCTGGTAATATTCCATGACCTAAATTGAAAATATGTCGTTTACCATTCATAGTTTTTTGAATAGATTCTACACATTCAGTTGTAGCTTCTTTAGAATAAAGTCTTGTTGGTTCCATATTTCCTTGCAGAACATATTTATCACCCAGTTTCTCTTTTGCAAGAGTTATAGGGGTACCCCAATCCACACCAAATACATCAAAATTACCATAAACAAGGCCCTGTTCAATAAAAGCACTTACACCCTTCGGAAACATAATAATAGGAGTTTCAGGATACTTCTCTTTCAAATAATCAGCTATCTCAACCATATATTTCCAAGAAAATTCATCATATTTTGATGGTTCTATCGCTGATGCCCAACTATCAAAGATTTGAACAACATCTATTCCAGCTTCTATCTGTTTTTCCATATAGAGTTTTACAACATCTGTCACTTCTCTAAGAATATTATGAAGAAGCTCAGGATTTGAATACATCATCTTTTTACAAAGATTATAAGTTTTTGTCCCCTGCCCCTCTATCATATATGTTGCAAGTGTCCACGGTGCACCTGTAAAACCTATAAGAGCTTTATTGTCACCTCTCTCATCAAGTTGTTTACGAAGAAGTTTAATAGTATCAAAAACATAGCTAAGTTTACTCGCAGCCTCATCACCACCAATAAGTCTATCTAAATCCTCTTGAGAAGTTAAAGGGTCATTAAACTTTGGTCCAAAACCTTTAATAAACTCCAAGTCCATTCCCATCTCATCCGGAATAACTAAAATATCACTAAAGAGTATCGCTGCATCAACACCTACAATATCTAAAGGTTGAAGTGTTACTTCTGCTGCTTTTTTAGGGTCGTGACAAAGGTTTAAAAAGTTTCCAGCCTCTGCACGAACTGCCATATACTCTGGCAAATATCTACCAGCTTGACGCATCATCCATACAGGAGTGTATGGTGTCTCTTTGCCTAAACAGGCATCTACAAATATTTTACTCATCATTTCCCTTTATTAATGTTTTCCAACTTTACTTAAAAAATATAAACCAATCGATACAAAAGCTATTGAAAGTGAAAAGTAAAGCATATCTAAAGCACCATGGTACTCAGTATGTCCAACTTTTTGAAAAAAGCTTACAACTAGAACCATTACAATAACTTTAGAGATTTTATCTTTAAGTTGGTCTAGTGAATGGATAGCTAAAATCTTGTTTTCATTTCCATCTTCATCTTTAGCAACATCTATCTCAGATATAAAGAGTTCATACAAACCAAAAGAGAAAAGAAGCATCACAACACCGATAAGATAAAGATCTACTGCACCGATAATACCACCAACAACATCTTCATGAAAATTTGCTGGATGTGCATGTGTCAAATATGTAGTTATCACAAATTTAGCTGTATCAAAAACATCAAATGAGGCTACTATAAACAGAACTACTGCACCAATAAGTCCAAAAATAACAGCAAACATAACCATAAATCTTGTAGACCATAGACCACTTTCAAAAACTCTTTCTATCATCGACATACTATTTTGAACCCTCCATCTCTACCCATTTTTGAGCAATTCTTACTGCATTTGTAGCAGCCCCTACTCTAAGGTTATCTGCTACTACAAAAAGATGTAACATATTTTTAGAGTAGTTATCATTTCTTATACGTCCTACAAAAGTTTCATTTTTATCGATACACATAGCAGGCATTGGGTAAAGTGCTACATCTGGTTTATCAAGTATCACTATATTTGGTGCTTTACTTAATAACTCTCTTGCTTCTGTTGCTTCCACTTCACTATCAAAAGTTAAAGTAAGTGATTCAGCATGACCACGAAGAGTAGGAACACGAACACAAGTTGCACTTAAAGCTATATTTTTATGCATAATTTTCGTTGTTTCATTTACCATCTTCATCTCCTCTTTTGTATAGCCATTTTCTGTGAAAACATCTATTTGAGGGATAACATTTAAAGCAATTTGTTGATTAAATGCTTTATGTTCTGATTCATCTAATTTAAAAGCAAAAAAATCTTGCATCTGAGAAACTAACTCTGCCATCGCCGTTTTACCTGCACCACTTGTTGCTTGATATGTCGAAACATCTACACGAACTAAATCATAAGCATCATCAAGAGGTTTGAGTGTTTGTACCATCTGAATAGTTGAACAGTTAGGATTTGCGATAATACCTTTTTGTGTCCATTTAGCTATATCTTCAGGATTTACCTCTGGAACAACTAAAGGTACATCCTCTTGCATTCTAAAGTGTGAAGTGTTATCTATAACAACTGCCCCTGCTTTAACAGCATCTGGAGCAAACTCAGCACTTACACTTCCACCAGCACTAAAAAGAGCTATCTCTATGTTTTCTTTCTCAAATACATCATTTGTAAGTTCTATAATAGGTAAATCTTCGCCATTAAAAGAGACTGTTTTACCAACACTTCTTGCACTTGCTAAAGGAACTAATTTATTTAAAGGAAAATCTATCTCAGCTAAGATAGTAAGTATCTCCTCTCCAACTGCTCCATTTGCTCCAACTACTGCTACATTATATTTTTTTTCATTCATCTATTTTTCTCCTATTTTCTGTTATCTAAATACAGCTCTTCAACTTGTATCTCATCTGTTTCACTTAATATAACTGCTCTTTCTATAACAGAGAGTAACTCCCTAATATTTCCCGGCCAGTTATATTCTAAAAGTTCTTTAATAGCTTCATCAGAAAGTATTTTTAGTTTAAAATTATATTTATTACAATTTTCCTCTATCATCTTCTTAGCTATCTGCATTATTTCATCTTTTCTATCTTTTAACGGGGGAATATTTAATGGTATAGTATTTAAACGATAGTATAGATCCTCTCTAAACTCCCCTACTCTTATCTTATCTGTCAAGTTTGCATTTGTTGCAGATATAATTCTAATATCTATCTTTGTTACCTTGGATGAACCTAAACGACGAACCTCTTTCTCTTGTAAAGCACGTAAGATTTTTGCTTGAACACCATAAGGCATCTCAGCAATCTCATCTAAAAAAAGAGTTCCTCCATTAGCTAACTCAAACTGTCCAGCTTTAGCTTCACTCGCATCTGTAAACGCACCCTTCTCAAAACCAAAAAGTTCACTCTCTATAAGATTTTCAGGAATAGCTGCCATATTTATAGCAATAAATGGATTTTTAGCTCGTAGTGATTTTTTATGTATATAGTTTGCAAAAACCTCTTTTCCTACTCCACTTTGACCAAGAATAAGAACACTTGCATCTGTTATTGCGGATTTATCTGCTATTTTTAAGAGTTTTTCTAAAACTGTTGATGTTCCTAAAAAGCCATCTACTTTTTTTTGAGTTTGATGTGCTGTTTTTATTGTATTTTGTACTACATTTTCTCTTTTTATAGCACCAATTAAATCATCTATATCAAAAGGTTTCAATAAAAAATCTTTTACACCAAGATGAATAGATTCAATAGCTTTAGAAAGAGTAGCATTTCCAGTCATGATAATAACATCGAAACGCCCATCTAAAACCTTAATAAACTCTAGACCATCCACATTAGGCATATTAATATCTGTAATAACTAAATCAAAACTATCGTCAAGTTTTTTCAATGCTTCTTTTGCATTTCTAAAAGTTTTAACATCAAATTCTTGATAATCACTCATAGATATTTCAAGTGATTTTCTCATATTTATATCATCTTCTACGATAGCTATTTTCACAAATAAAACCTTATTTTAAAGGTGCTATCTTAACAAAGAAATCATTAAAATCGACTTTGAAGCATGTTGTTTTAAGAGTGATAATAGTTATAGAACTATTTTGCATATTTTTTGTAATACCTGTATGTTTTACATGAAGACCTAATTTATGAATATACTCTATAAATTCACTATCAACATCTGAAAGTAGTTGTTTGAGAGGTTTGTTCTTTTCATTGGAAAGAGTAATAGACTCTTGAGGAGTACCTTTACATTTTTGCATCGCTTTTGATATATAAAATTTTTCATTATATAAAATAACATCTTTCACTATGTAGCGATATGATATAAGATATTCACTAGCATTTAATACTAGTGAATATAGAAAAATTAGATATAGAAAAAAAGCTTTATATATTTTTATTCCTCTTGAGTAGAATTTTCCTCTTCTACTATATTATCCTCACTTTTTTCCTCTTTAGGACAACGAGAAATACTAGCAACTTCATCACCTTTTACTATGTAAACACCAGATGTATTTCTACTAGATTTAGAGATAGTTTGCATATCTACACGTATCATTTTTCCAGCTTTTGTAAGTGCCATCATATCCATAGCTTCATCAACCATAAGAACACCAACAACATTTTTACCAGTTTTAGATGTCATCTTCATAGCTATAACACCTGAACCACCACGGTTCGTAAGTCTATACTCTCCAGCCTCTGTACGTTTACCAATACCCTTCTCTGCAACAATTAAAATCTCTTGTTCATCATTTGCAATAACATTAGCATCAACAACTACATCACCCTCAAGTTTAAACTTAATACCTCGAACACCACGAGTATTACGACCCTGTTCACGAGTTTTTTCTATCTCAAATTTAATACATTGTGCAAATTTAGTTACGATGAATATATATTGAATATCTTTATCTGCTATTTTTGCTGTGATTAGAGCATCATCTTCATCAAGAGAGATAGCTTTTACACCATTACTTCTTATATTTGAAAATTCACTTAGATTTGTACGCTTAACAACCCCTTTTTGTGTAAAGAAAACAAGGCCTTTTTCATCACTAAAATCTGTTGTAGGAATAACTGAACGAATTTTTTCATCCGCAACAAGATTTATAAGATTTACAACTGCTTTTCCTTTAGCTATACGACTTCCCTCTGGAATACGATACACTTTTAACCAGTGAAGTTGCCCTCTATCTGTTACAAAAAGAAGAGTATCATGTGTATTACAAGTAAAAAAGTTTTCTATAAAGTCATCTTCATAAGTAGTAACAGCTGTTTTTCCTTTACCACCTCTTTTTTGTTTCTCATAAGAAGCAAGTGGAACACGTTTGATATAACCTCTATGAGTGATAGTTACAACCATCGGTTCATTAGGGATTAAATCTTCTATATCTATATCATCATAATCATCTTCGATAACTGTTCTTCTATCTTCTGTGTAAGTAGCTGAAACTTCATTAAACTCTTCAGAAATAATACCGTGTAAAACCTCTTCACTTTTTAAGATAGACTCTAAATAAGCTATAAGTTCCTGTAACTCTCTTAATTCATTCTCTATTTTTTCACGCTCTAATCCTGTTAAACGACCCAGTTTCATATCTACTATACTTTGTGCTTGAATAGGTGAAAAATCAAACTCTGTTACAAGATTTTCTCTTGCCTCTTCAACACCTTTACTCGCTTTTATAGTTTTAATAATTGCATCGATAATATCAAGAGCTTTTGTAAGTCCCTCTAAAATATGTGCACGAGCTTTTGCTTTTTCTAAGTCAAAAATAGTACGACGAATAATAACTGTTTTACGATGATTTATAAAATGTTTTAAAATATCTATAATACCAAAAATACGAGGTTCTTGGTTTAAAATAGATAACATAATAATACCAAATGTTGTTTGCATATTTGTTTGTTTAAACAGATTATTTAAAACTATCTCACTCATCGCATCACGTTTAAGTTCTATCACTACACGCATACCATCACGGTCTGATTCATCACGAATAAGAGAAACACCCTCTATCATCTTATCTTTTACAAGATTTGCAATATTTTCAATTAAACGAGCTTTATTTACTTGATATGGCAACTCATCTATAACGATAATATCTTTATTTTTGATATTTTCTATATGTGTTTTAGCTCTAACTTTAATACGTCCACGTCCAGTTTCATAAGCATCTAAGATACCTTTTTTACCAAAGATGATCCCACCTGTTGGAAAATCTGGTGCTTTAATATGTTCCATTAACTCTATAAGAGAGATATTTGGGTCAGCTAAAAGTGCTTTTAAACCATTCATTATCTCTGTTGGATTATGTGGAGGGATATTTGTTGCCATACCTACTGCAATTCCTGAAGAACCGTTTATAAGTAAGTTTGGTGTACGAGTTGGCATAACATCTGGTTCTTTTGTTGTACCATCGTAGTTTTCTATCATATTTACAGTGTTTTTATCTAAATCTTTTAGAAGTTCTCCTGCATATTTAGTCATACGTGCTTCAGTATATCTCATCGCTGCTGCACTGTCACCATCCACTGAACCGAAGTTTCCTTGACCATCGATAAGAGGCATTCTCATAGAAAAGTCTTGTGCCATACGTACAAGTGCATCATAAACTGCTGTATCACCATGTGGATGATACTGACCGATTACATCACCAACGATACGAGCAGATTTTTTAAACTTTGAACCATGAGAAAGGTTTAGTTTATCCATAGCATACAGTATACGTCTATGAACAGGTTTTAGTCCATCTCTTACATCTGGTAAAGCACGTCCTACAATTACACTCATAGAGTAATCAAGGTAGCTATCTTGAAGGGTTTCTTCAATATTTATAGTTTGTATATCGCCGTTATTTGGAGTATCGCTCATAAAATCACCTAAAATAAAATTACTTTATAATAGCCAAAAATCCCTTAAAAAACAGTTATACAAAGAGTTACAAAACCCCTTTCCAAAAAAACTCTGCAATTAAAACTATAAAAGCTATTCCTGCAAAATTAAGTAAAACACCATAACGCATCATACTTTTTACATCTACCACTCCACTACTCATAGCTATCGCATTTGGTGCCGTTGCTATTGGTAACATAAATGCATAACTTGCTGCGATAGTTGCTACCATCATAAAAAGAGTTGTATCTATACCTGTTTGTTGTGCTACTGAATAGATTACTGGAAGCATTATAGAGATGAGTGCTGTGTTTGATGTTATCTCTGTTGTGAAAGTTATCATAGATGCTATTACTAATAATAACAGTATAGGTGGCATATCTGTCATAACAATAAGATAGGAAGCAACCTCATCAGCCAAACCTGTAGCACTAAATGCTTTTGCTATAGAAAAACCAGCTCCAAAAAGAAACATAATTCTAAAAGGAATTTTTTCTTTATCTTTCATCCAATCTAAAATAGTAAATGGAGGAAAAAAGAAGATTAAACCAGCTGAAAGTAAAATACCTGCTTCACTTAACCCTAACCCTCCCCAAAAAGGTTTCATAGGAGCATTTAAAAGAAGTAATAAAATCAAAGAACCCATAACACCTAAAACTTTCTTTTGGTCACTCTCTAAAGATTTTGATTTTATATTGTGTGCTATCGGTTTATTATCTAAGCCTAAACTTAGTACAAAACTTACTACTACAAACATCACAAGAGCTAAAGGAACTACCATCCATATCCATTGAAAAAATGCGATAGGCTCCATCCCCTTTTCACTTAAAATTCCTAATAATATAAGATTTGGAGGTGTTCCTATTGGCGTCATAATTCCACCAACACTAGCACCATAAGCGATAGCAAGAGCAAATCTTAGCTTTAACTGTGTATTGTCTGTTATAAACAATGCAATAGAGATAAGAAGAAGTGTTGTCGTAGTATTAGAGAGAATAGAACTTAAAAATCCTGAAGTTATAACTAAAGAAAATATAATCCCTCGTGGTGTACTCGGAAAGAGGTTTAACATCTTATCCGCTATATACGTATGTAAATTTGTCTTTTCCACAGCAATAGCTAACATAAATCCCCCTAAAAATAGAAAGATAATAGGATGTGCATAGTTTATTGTTGTAGCCTTTGTTGCCAAAACTCCAAATGATGGAAAAAGTACAATAGGTAAAAGAGAAACAACGGCTAAAGGTAATCCCTCATTTGTCCAAAGTGTTACTAAAAATGCTATCAATCCTAAAAGAGATGATTGTAATGGGTTAAATAGAGATAAAGAGAGTGCAAATGCTACTATTCCTATCAAGATCGCTAATCCTATCTTTTGAAACTGTTCTTTGTGTTGTGTCATACTTATCTCTCCTTCAATTTTTAACTATAAATGATGCACTCAGTGCTAAATGGTCTGAGTAACCTTTACCTTTATGTCTATGTGGCTTTTTACGTATAGTTTGCCATCGAAAAATTTTCTTTCCTTTAAAAAGATATTTTGCTTTATAGGAACTTATAGTTTTTCGCTTATAAAAAATGCCCTTTTTATTTAGTAAAGATTGTGATATTAAAATATTATCAAGAGCCTCTTTTTTCCCTCTAAAGATATATGTATATCTATTTTTTGGTTTTGTATCATACCAAAGGTTATAAAAGCTATTTTTCCTATATTTTGTTTTAGAAGCTATCTTTTTCTGTTTTATCGTTTTTAGAATATGATTGATACCTGTTTTTCCACCTGTGTCATTATGTTTTCTTTTTCGTTTAAACTTTATATACTCTTCATAATCAGAATTAAAATCTCCTAAAAGAATAATATTTTTATCAAAACCTATCTCTTTCACTCTTTTTTTAAGTGCCTTTGCAGATACTATACGTTTACTCTCTGCACCAGATTTTGCTTTCCAATGGTTTACAAATAGATAGAGTTCTTGAGAATTTATCTTAAACTTAGCCTCTAAAATATTTCTATACCTATAACTAGAGGTAACAGCTACCTCTTTTGCATAGATAAATGGGATTTTACTTAAAATAGCTACTTTGACCGTTGTTCTTTTTCTATCTGCTATCTTAAAATATCTATAATATAAACCCTGCTGTTTGAGTGCTAATCGTAAATCTTTTAAAACTTGAACTGATTCAATCTCTTGTAGTGCAATAATATCAGCATCTATCTCTTTAATCACTTTAGCAATATTATGAATTTTTATTTTTTGAGTTTTTCTATTCCAATTTGAATGAGTATTTGGGATATACTCTTTATACTCATGCCCATTTTTAGTAAGGTCAAAAAGATTCTCAACATTATAGGTAGCTATCTTCACAGTTGTATCTCCTAGAACTGAACTTATGAGCCATAGTAAAGATATAAATATCTTCACTACTTATAGAATTCCATTAAGTCTCAATAAACTATCTGGATTTGCCTCTCTTCCTTGTAACTCAACAAAAAGTTCTGCCATACTTTTAGCACCTCCACCTTTTAAAACTATCTCTAAATATTTTTTTGCTGTTTGTGAGCCAAAGATACCCTCATCTACAACACTAAAAAATGTATCGGCACTTAAAACTTCTGCCCATTTATAACTATAATATCCAGCAGAATATCCCCCTGCAAATATATGTGCAAAACCATTTTGAAACTTGTTATAACTTGGTGTTTTTATAAGTGCTGTATCCTCTCGTAAACTATCTAATAGTGCCTGTACTTCATCCCTACTATAAAGTTTTGAATGGAGTTTAAAATCAAAAAGAGAAAACTCTAACTGTCGTAACATCCCTGAAGCTGATAAAAAGTTTTTACTCTCTACTAACTTTTGTATCATCTCATCTGAGATAACTTCATCTGTTTCATAGTGATTTGCAAACATCTTTAAAACTTGAGGTTCATAAGCAAAATTCTCTAAAAACTGAGATGGAAACTCTACTGCATCCCACTCAACCCCATTCACTCCACTTACTTCACTCTCCTCTACTTTACTTAAAAGATGATGAATAGCGTGACCCATCTCGTGAAAAAGTGTTACTACATCATCGTGACGTAAAAGAGCTGGATTTGTCTGTGTTGAAGCTGGAAAGTTACACACTATAAAAGCAGATGCTAACATCTCCTCGCCCTTTTCATCTCTTGAGTGTGCTTGCCAGTTGTGCATCCATGCTCCCCCTCGCTTTCCTTTTCTCGCTTCCAAATCTGTATATAATCTTGCTATAAGTTTATCTTCTAAATAAAGGTCATAAGAGTTTGCTTTTTCATCCCATAATATCTCTTCTGTTTTTTCAAACTTTATACCAAAAAGTTTATTTAAAAAGTTAAACATACCATTAACAACTGATGTTTGCTCAAAATAGGGACGATACAACTCCTCATCTATCTCATACTTCGCTTTTTTTAGAAGTTCACTATAAAATGCACTATCAAAACTTTGTAACGGTTTTTGAGATAAACTCTGAACCTCTTGTAACTCCTCTTGTGCTTGTTGCTTCGAGTTTTGGACAAGATTTTCTAAAAAAGAGATAACACTCTTTTCATCTTTTGCCATCTTAGAAGCAAGAGAGTATTGCGCAAAATTTTCAAAACCTAACAGTTTACTTTTTTCATCTTTCAATGCTAAAAGTTCATCTATTATTTGGGCATTTTGCGGTGCGCGAGTTACATAAGCTTTATAAAGTATCTCTCTAACTGTTTGATTTTTCCCATAGGTCATATAGGCTATATATGATGGCATCTGGAGTGTAAATCTATATTTTACAACTCCATCCTCTTCAAACTTAGCACTCTCAATATCACTTAAAGGAATTCCCTCTATATCTTTCTCCTCTTCTATAATATACTCGAAATCATTTGTTGCATCAAGAAGATTTTGAGAAAAGTTATTTGAAAGTTCACTCTTTTTTATCTCTATCTCTTGTAATCTTGATTTTGTTTTTTCATCAAGATGCGCGCCACTCAGTTCAAAATTTAATATATTGAGTTCTAAAACTCTTTTTTGTTCATAGTTTAAAATTTCTCTCTCTCTCTTTTGTATCTCTTTATAACTATTATATATATCTATATTTTGAGAAAGTTTTGTAGAGTATTCTGTGATAATAGGAAGCGATTGAGCATATATTTTTTGTGTCTCTTCTGTATTATTTACAGCATTAATATGTGAAAGTGGCGTAAAAAATAGTTCTAATTTCTCCTCTAATTTTTGTATAGGCTTCACAAAATTTTTATAATTTTTTTCTTTTTGCTCTAACAACTTCTCTATTTTACTATTGTTATACTTTAAGATATCATTCATATCTGATACAAAGCTTTCTAAATCTATTTTAAACTCTAAAAATGGTTGCATATTTGTTTCCTCTTTTTTCAATTTTAATCCTCTTCATCACGTTTCTGTTTTATCGCTCCAAACTTATGTATCAAAATATCATCATACTTGTTTGAAAACTTAAATAACCTCTCAAAAGCTATCTTTCCCTTCTCTTGTGTAAGCGATGAATCTATTATAAGATAGGAGAGATAGATACTATTTTCATCGATAGAGAACTGTAAATAGGAGAGTTTTTCATTCTCCTCTAAAAGATAATCATACACTTCATCTATCTTTTGACTTGGAATAGCACATAGTTTTGCATCCCCTATTATCACACCATTTTCATAATAGTTTATATCTATACGTGCTGTTCCTTCATCTATTCTCCACGATGATTGGCTTCGTCTTGCTAACGTTACATTTATATCTAAAGAGCTTAAAACATCCTCTAAAAGTTTTGTTGCTCCTGTTGGATTATAACCTTTACGACGTTGTCTTGCTACCTCTAGTTTTATTCCACATTTAGGACAATAATCATTTTGAATATCCTCCTCTTGGATATTATTTTTACAAGATGGACATTTAATAATATTCTCTTTATTTAAGGCTTTAAAATTTGTAAGTGCCTCTTGTATATAAAAATATGGTAGAGCAAAACCTAAATTGTTTGAGTTTTGAATTATAAAGGTATTTACACCTATCACATCACCCTCTGTATTTAAAAGAGGACCTCCACTATTTCCTGGATTTATAGCTGCATCTATCTGAATATATTCTAAATCATCTTGTAATCTTGAAGCACGAGAAACGATACCCTCTGTTGCTGTATAGTTTAGACCATAGGGATGACCAATAGCGATAGTGGTATCACCATCTTCTACTATTTTTGTTGATAATTTAAGAGATGTGGAAGGAGGAGTATCAAACTCTATCTTTATAAAAGCTAAATCATAGTTCGGGTCATCATAGATAACTTTTGCTATCGTTCTTTTGAGTTTTTTTGCACTAATTACAACCTCTTTGAGTCCACCAACAACATGAGAGTTTGTGATAATTAGATCATCTATAATAAATCCTGTTCCTGTTCCATCTGGAGTCATAATTTGAATAATATTTTCTATATGTTTTTCAAGAATATTTTGAGTATTCATCTATATCTCCTCAAAGTTTAAATTTTGAATTTGGAGGAAAAAACTGTTACAAAACTCATTCATACTATTAAAATTAAGCTCATTTCCAAAGTCAACCAACTCTTGAAAACGCTCTTGATTTGGTTCAATAATATCTGAAATTTTAAATTTTATCTCTTTTATAGCAAAATTATTCTTTTCTATATTATAATAGGGAGGATATCCGAGTTCTTCAAAAATATTTGGATTTTGTACCTCTATAAGAAGATGAAAAAGGTCTTTTGTAACTTGATTTAGTCCATAATTATAGAGAGAATAAAAAGCTATATAGTTATATATAGTCGGAATTATCTGATTATATCTATTATTTTTGTACCATCTAATTTTAAGAAGAGATTCACTAATAAAATTGACTACATCATCATGAGAAGTTTTCTCTATCGGATTAAAAGTATATTTCGCATTATAAAAATTTTCTGAAAACTTTTTATACTCTAACTCTTTTAACTCCGATACATATCGTTTTAACTCCTCATTTTTAGACTCAATAGTTCCTCCCTCCTCTCCAAAGTATGCCAAAACTTTTTTATTGAGTTTTTGATATATATTAAATCGTGGAACAACTATATAATCTAGTTTAAAAAGAAAGTTTAAATATAAAAAAGCTTGCATATTACTATTATCATTAGAGGGAAGAGTTAAAACTTTCTCCTCCAGTTCATCAATCCATTTTTTCATATAGTTATATTTTATCTGAAGTTCATTCTCTGCTATTATATCGATATGCTCTATATCTTCAAGTGTCACACGAAATTCACTCTTTATATGCTCTTTATCAAAATCAGCATTGAGTGCAAGTTCACGAATAGGAAAAAAGATTTTTTGAGGACTCATCGTAATATTATCATGAAACAGTTTCAGTTTAATATATTCATTATCAGTTGAATATCTTGCATAGGTAAGTTGATAATTTCTCTCTAAAAGATATCTTTTCAATGCTACATTAGCATCTGCTTTTTTAACTAAAATAACCTCTGCATAAAAATTTTCTGCACTAATTTTACCTAGTATCTTTGCTGTTCCTTGATAAAGTTCGAAATTCAACTCATCTTCATCTTTTTTTATAATTATATTACTATTAGCAATATCATCTGTAAAATTTTGCAGGGAGTTTAAAAAGTATTCATAAGCATTCAATATCTCTTTATTTTCAAATGCTTCATAAGAGTTATTGAAAAGTTCCTCTTCATTAGGAGATATATCTGCATTAATTGCTTTACCAAAATTGTGGTGAAGTTCTGTTTTATGTTTAAAAAAATTAAACCAGTTCATATTTATTCTCTTATATTATATTTATATGTAGGGATTGTATTGGATTTATTTATAAAATCTAAGTTTTTTCTTAGATTTTATAATTGAAAAAAGAGTAGAGAGAGTGAAAATTAATCTTGTTGATGTCTCATATATGCAGGTAAATCAAGATAATCATGGTCTAAATTCCCACCAACAACAAGTTTTGGACGAATTACAGTAGGCTTAACAGTTGTAGGTTGTTTTACCTCTGTTTTTATTTTTGCTGTCATAGGAGTTTCGCTTACAAAATCTTTATTATTTGCTAATTCTCTTTCAAAACCTGTTGCCACTAAAGTTATTTTTATATAATCTTCAGGCATATTTTGGTCTGTTGATGTACCCCATATAACATCTGCATCTTCATGAGCACTATCATCTATCACATCCATAGCTTCTGAAAGTTCTATCATAGAAAAATCTGGGTGCATTTTAAAATGAACTAAAATTCCCATTGCCCCATTAATAGAGATATTATCTAATAGTGGAGATTCAATAGCAGCTTTAATAGCTTCATATGCTGATTTTTCTCCTTGGCTCTCACCCATACCCATCAGTGCCATACCTCTATGACTCATTACAGTTTTCAGATCTGCGAAGTCAAGATTTATATCATTTTCTCCACTCGAAAGAATAACACCTGATGTACCACTAACAGCTTCTGCTAAAATACTATCTACTATTTTAAAGCTATCTTTAATTCCCATCTTTTTATCGATAGTAGAAATAAGCTTGTCATTAGGAATAACTACAATAGAATCACTCTCTTTTTTTAACTCTTCTAAACCAGCTTCTGCTAATTTACTTCTTTTTCTACCCTCAAACTTAAAAGGTTTAGTTACAACTGAAATAGTTAATGCACCAATTTCTTTAGCTATTCTAGCAACAACAGGAGCAGCACCAGTACCCGTACCACCACCTAAACCAACAGAGATAAATACAATATCAGCACCTGTTAGTGCCTCTTTAATCTCTATCTCGTTCTCTTCAGCTGAAGCTTTACCAACTTCTGGCTTCATTCCTGCACCAAGACCTTTTGTTAATTTTGCACCTATCTGTATCTTTGATGCAGCAGAATTTTCATCAAGAGCTTGAGCATCAGTATTGATAAGCATCATTTCAATACCATTTACACCCTCTTTTAGCATATGACCAATCATATTTCCACCGCCACCGCCAACGCCTACTGCTATTATTCTTGCACCTGTAATATTACTTGCTTCTTCAACTGAAAATGGTTCCATCTCTTTACTCCTTTAAAATACCTGGGTAGCCCAGTTCATAAATTTACCATAAAGACTTGCTTCTTCTGGTTTTTTTGTTTTAGTTACATCTGCGATAGGAAGTGTTTGACTTTTCTGTCCTATATCATTTGTCGCTAAGCTTATACTCTCTTCTGATTTTTTTGTATTACTTAAATCTCGTACTATGGTATCTTCTCTTAATCTTTCATTTGGATGTCTAACTTTTCCATTTACATCTATCTCATATTTTGTATAAGATGATGCCATATACATAAGTAAACCTATTGCACTCGCATACTCTGGTTCTTTTAAATTTTTAAATGCACCATCCATCTCTTTAGGTCTAGCTAAACGAACAGAATGAGAATCAAATGTAGCCATTGCTAAATCTCTAATTCCATCCATTCTTGAAAATCCACCAGTTAGAACAATACCTGCACCTATCTGTTCCTTTAAACCGCTCTGTTCAACAAATTGAGCCAAAATCATTAAAGTTTCTTCAACTCTTGCAAAAGCAACAGTATTTACTATCTCTAATGAAACCTCTTTTGTTTTGTCTACATCTCCTATCTCTGGAAGTTCAATTAAATCATTTAAAGGTTCAGTTAATGAACAATAATTCAATTTTATATTTTCAGCAATTGTAATAGGTGTATGTAAAGCTTTTGATAAATCATTTGTTATATGATTAGAACCAACACCTAGAAAGTCATTATATTTTATTGAGTTTCCTGAATGAATAATAATATTACTTGTACTAGAACCCATATCTATAACAACTACGCCTAACTCTTTTTCATCACTATTAAGTGTTGATATAGATGAAGCATAACCATTTAAAACAACACTTTCAACCTCTATACCTGCTGCATTTACTGCTTTTTTAAGATTATTAAGATTAGATTTTTGTGTAGTTATAATATGTGTTTTTACTTCAAGTCTTGAAGCATTCATACCGAGAGGGTCTTCAATAAAATCTTGTTCATCTACTCTAAAGTTATATGGTAAAGCATGAAGTACTTCAAAATCACTTGGAATATTTGCATTATAGCTGGATATTTGCATAACTCTTTCTATCTCAGAAAGATTAATTTCTTTAGATTGAATATTAACAATACCACTAGAGTTTATACTTTTTGTATATGCTCCAGATATAGAAACAACAGCACTATGAATCTCATCTCCGGAAATACGTTGAGCATCTTCTACTGCTAATCGGATAGATTTAGATGCTAAATCTATATTTGTGATACTTCCTCTTTTTAAGCCATATGCTTTAACTGTACCTGTACCTGTAATATTGATTTTATGATAGTCATCGATTTGAGCGATAATTGCACATATTTTAGTAGAACCAATATCGATAGCTAAAACTGTTCTGCTCAACCTATAATCCTTCCACTAAAATATTAGTGTTATATTTATTATTAAGATTTTTAATCAATGAATCATTGAAAATTTTACTTTTTAATTCAGCTATTGTGGATATTTCATCATACTCTACATCCGTAAGTAATTTTTGTTCTACAATTCGATAAAGAACGATTTTTCCACTATTAAGAACAATAAAAGAACTCTTTTTGTCCATATTAAATAACTTCTCTAAAAAATCACTTGAATCATTTTGTGTTAAAGAATCCAATTTATCACTATCATCAAGTGTTAAAAAATCACTTGTTATACCTTTGAAAGTTTCTAATGAACTTTCTGCTAAAGCTAATAACTTCTCTTTTTTTATTTGTGCCGTATATAGAGGTAGAACTATCTCTTTAGCCTCTTCAAACTTCTTTACCTGTGAAGGGATAGTTGTTATTAGCTTTATAACATAAAAACTATTATCCACTTTTATGGGTTTTAAATATGGTGAAGTAACTACTATCTTCGATACTTTTTCTAATAATTCATTATTGAAAATATTTTTTGTTTTAGATATTTCTATATTTTTCAATTTAATTGAAGTTGTTAACTTCCCTTTTTTATATGCTATATAATTTCTTAATGCCATATTTTTTGTTGCTTTTTCATTTAATTTTGCAACTATTTCATTTTTACTTTTTTCTAAAGGGATTATTTTTCCTGTCTCATCTTTAAAATGTGTTTTGTTATCGTTATAATATGCTAGAATTTTTTCATCTGTATACGTTGTATCTATCTCATCTTGTTTAAAATATTCTATTTTATAACTTATATCCGTCATATAGTTATTTTTCTTTGTTTCCCAAAAAGCTTTTACAGCTTTATCTGATGTATCAATAGTAATCTCTTTATCAGTTAAGAGTTTATAATCTATTTTATCTGCTATTTTCATAACTGTTTTTAGTATATTATTTTCATTTTTTGTTACTTTAACTGTTAAGAGTTCTAACATTTTTGAAATTAATAACTGTTTTTTTAAATCTAACTCATATTCTGCCATAGTAAGATTATTATTTGAAAGCACTCGTTTATATATATCTTTGCTAAATACACCATTTTCAAAGAAAAATTCCTGTTTTACTAACATTGCTAAAATTTCTTTATTAGTTACACTTATATCATAGTTATTAGCTAGATTTAAAAGTAAAGCCTGTTCTTTTAACTGAGTGAAAGCTTGTTGTTGTAAACCAAAGGCTTTTGCTTTTTCTTCATCAAAATTACCTTGAAACATCTGATTATATTGACCATATAATCGAGAATAGCTTTTTTGTAAATCACCTCTGCTTAATTGAATCTCGCCAACTTCGGCAATAGCTCCAGCTTTATTGCTATAATTATATTGACCCCATCCAACAAAACCAGCACCAACAAAAGCGATTGTAGATATCCAGATAGTAATGATTAAGTATTTTTTATGTTTTTGCATCCATGTAATCATAAGAGTATAGCCTCAAGTAAAATATTTAGTGTAATTCTATGGAAATATTTATTAAAACTTCATAAAGTATATAACTAATTAGTAATGAATCTCAAATTATTTATTTTAGAACTATTAACTAGCCTTTGTTATAATTACTCAATTAAAAATAAGGCGAATTATGATTAAAAAAATTGAAGCAATAAAAAAAGAGATAGCTAAAGTTGTAGTAGGTCAAGAAAAGATGATTGATGGTCTTTTAATTACACTGTTTTGTGAAGGGCATGTCCTAATAGAGGGTGTTCCAGGTCTTGCAAAAACAACAACAGTCAATGCAGTTTCAAAATCTTTAGGACTAAATTTTAAACGTGCTCAATTTACTCCTGATTTACTTCCAGCAGATATTTTAGGTGCTGAAATCTATGACCCTCAAAATAATAATTTTAAAATTAAAAAAGGTCCAATATTTACAAATCTATTATTAGCAGATGAAATAAATCGTGCTCCTGCAAAAGTACAATCTGCTCTTCTTGAAGTTATGCAAGAAAAGCAAGTAACTCTTGGTGATTCAACATTTAAAATAGCTCCACCATTTTTTGTAATGGCAACTCAGAATCCCGTTGAACAAGAGGGAGTGTACCAACTACCAGAGGCTCAACTTGATAGATTTATGTTAAAACTTATCGTTGGATATAATACAACAAAAGAGGAATTAGAGATAGCAAGACGTATCTCAAGTGGTAATTTTGAAAAGATTGAAGCAGTAATTACAACTGATGATTTAACTAAAATTAAAGAAGCTATTAAAAACATTCATATAGACACAGAAATAGAAGAATATATGATAGAACTTGTGAATGCAAGTAGAAATCCTAGTCAATATGCTTTAGAACACTTAGATGATAAAATCCAATTTGGAGCATCTCCACGTGTAAGTATAGATATGTTTAAAGCCGTTAAAGCGATGGCATTTATGCGAGGTAAGGATTTTGTTACACCTGTCGATGTAGCTTTCATTGTCAAGGATTTGATGCGTCACCGTATAGTTTTAACATATGAAGCAGAAGCTGATGGAATAACTACCGATGAAATCATTCAACAAATCCTTGAAGCTGTTCCTATACCTTAATTTTACTATTGTTTGAGTATAATAACTCTAAATTTTTATAAGGTAACAACATAAATATGATAAATTATAACTCTATAAAGCCTTTGCTTTTTAAACTTCAACCAGAAACAGCACACCATTTAGCTGAATCTGTGTTACGTTTACCAAATGTATGTCAATTTGCATTTAATCCATTCCTAAAATCTCACTTCATTACAGATGAGATTTTAGAGCAAGAGATTTTTAATCGTAAATTTTACAATCCAGTAGGTCTTGGTGCAGGATTTGATAAAAATGCCACTATGATTAGAGGTATGCAGATATTAGGCTTTGGCTATACAGAGATAGGAACTATCACTCCTAAACCTCAAGCAGGTAATCCTAAACCTAGAATGTTTCGCCATATTGAAGAGGAGACTATTCAAAATGCTATGGGCTTTAACAATGATGGTGCTTATGAGATTCATACAAGACTCAAACAAAGATACCCTTTCACTACTCCTATCGGTGTAAATATTGGTAAAAATAAACTTACATCAGAAGAGGATGCAATTAGTGACTATACTCATCTTATAAAAACTTTTGATGGCTATGGTGACTATTTTGTTATAAATATCTCCTCTCCAAATACACCTGGTTTAAGAGACTTACAAAATGAAGAGTTTATAGGGAAACTTTTTAAAGAGGCAAAAGCACTTACGAAGATGCCTATTTTACTTAAAATTGCTCCAGATATGAGTGAAGAGGATGCAGTTGCCCTTACTAAAATGGCTGTTGAAAAAGGTGCTGATGGTATCATCGCTACAAATACAACTATTGACTACTCTTTAGTGAAACAACCTATGAATATTGGTGGATTGAGTGGTGCTGTTTTAAAAGAGAAAAGTTTTAAAATCTTTGAAGCTATCGCTAAAGAGCTTTATGGAAAAACTATTCTTATCTCTGTTGGTGGTATCGATTCTGCGGATGAAGCTTATAGACGTATAAAAGCTGGAGCATCTTTAGTTCAAATTTTAAGTGGTATTGTATTTCATGGCCCAGATATGATTATGAACATCAACAAAGAACTAATAGAACTTTTAAAAGCTGATGGCTATACAAACATTACTCAAGCGATAGGCGTGGATAGAAAATAGTTATGAAATTTTTTATAACTATAATTTTAATTTTAGGAACAGTTATGGCATCATCACTACCGAAATATGAAACAAAAACTCTCAAGAATGGATTGCAAATAGTTGTTATCCCTCTTCATAACAATACAAATGTAGTTAGTACCGATATTTTTTATAAAGTAGGTAGTCGTAATGAGGTTATGGGTAAAACAGGTATTGCTCATATGCTAGAACATATGAATTTTAAATCTACTAAAAATCTTGATGCTGGTGAGTTTGATAAAGAGGTAAAAAGTATAGGTGGTGTAAACAATGCTTCTACAAGTTTTGATTATACTCACTACTATATAAAATCAAGTACAGATAACCTTGGTAAATCTATAAAACTTTATGCAGAACTTATGCAAAACCTCAATCTTAAAGATGAGGAGTTTCAACCTGAAAGAGATGTTGTAGCAGAAGAGAGACGTTGGAGAACTGAAAACTCTCCACTTGGTTTTTTATACTTTGCTATGTTTAACAATGCTTATACTTATCATCCTTACCACTGGACACCTATCGGATTTATGAACGATATTCAAACATGGACGATAGATGATATAAAAGATTTTCATAAAACTTACTACCAACCAAATAATGCTATTTTAATAGTAACAGGTGATGTTGAACCTGAAAAAGTTTTCAAAAAAGCTAAAAAGGCATTTGGAAAGATAAAAAATCTAGTTGAAGTTCCAAAAGTAAAATTTATTGAACCTGAACAAGATGGTGCTAAAAGAGTGATTGTACATAAAGATAGTGAAGTAGAGATGTTAGCTATCACTTTTCATATCCCTGATTATTTAGATAAAGACCAAGTAACATTAAGTGTTATATCTGAAATTTTATTCTCTGGTAAAAGTTCAAGACTTTATAAAAAACTAGTCGATGAAAAACAGATGGTAAACTCTATCTATGCTTACAATATGGAAAATAAAGACCCTGGTCTTTTTATATTTCTAGCTACTTGTAATCCAAATGTAAAAGCTGAAGATGTTGAAAAAGAGCTTCTCAAAGAGATAGAACTTATGAAAAATTCTAAAGTTACTACCGCTGAACTTGAAAAAGTAAAAATCAACTCAAAAGCCGATTTTATCTACTCTCTTGAGAGTTCAACATCTGTGGCAAACCTTTTTGGTAGTTATTTAGTTCGTGGTGATATCTCTCCTCTACTCTCTTATGAAGAGGATATTAAAAAAATCACAGCAGATAAAGTTCAAAAAATAGCTCAAAAATATTTTAACTTTGATAAATCTACAACTCTTATTCTTAAAAAAAGTGAATAGATTTTTATTATCTACTAAAACATATAGTATAGTTGGCTCTTCAACTATACTATTTCTACTCTCTGCTTGTGGTTCTTCCATTAATTCTCCCTCTAATATATCATGTGATATAATTATCAATAAAAATTATTATACTATCTGTTATGACTATACTCTCAAGGGTGCTAGGTCTGTATCATATAGTTTAGATGCTAGTAAAGTAAACCTTTTAAATATTCAAGAGAGAGAAGATTTTTATACAGAAGAGAGTATTCCTCAGCTATATAGAAGTAGATATAGCGATTATACTGGAAGTGGTTATGATAGAGGGCATTTAGCAAGTGATGCCTCTTTTGATTGGTCAGAAGAGGCTCTTAAAAGTGTGTATAGTATGGCAAACATTGTTCCTCAAGAGCCTGATGTCAATAGATACTCTTGGATAGATACCGAAAAACTAGAAAGAAAAAAAGCAAAAGAGTATCAAACAGTAGAAGTAAAGATAGTAGTTGAATATAGTGATAATCCTATGCAAATAGGAGAAGATGCTATCTCTGTTCCGAGTGGTTTTTATAAAACTATTTCAAATAAAGAGTTTAATTATAATGAGTGCTTTTATTATGAAAATATCCCTTATGATAAAGAAACAGATAGTCTCAATAATCACAAGGTTGTATGTTCAAGAGTTCAATAAGTTAAAATTCTTTTGAGCTTCTAAAATATTTTTTTCTGTTAGCAATACATTTTTAGAGATATTTTTTTCTGTTTCTAAAATTCTATCTGCCATATCACCTATTTTATCAGACATGATTAAAATTTTATCTGCCATCTCTCCTATCTTTTTTGCCATCCTATTAATATCTTGTGAAACTTCTAACATTCCTCTTACATAAGATAGGTTTGTTAATTCACCCGAAGCAACAAGTGATTTTGAAAGTGTTAAAATATTCATGGAGTTATTCAATAAAGCGATAGATAAATCTAACGAATCATCTAAAGATTGTGTTGAAGCTATCAATTCAGATTTTGAAATAGGGCTACAATAATCTTCTTCAACTTCTTCTGAGGAAGATGTTTCCTCTTCTTGAGTAGTATTATCCTCATTTTTATCTTCTTCCTCTTTATTATCCTTCTCATCTATTACATTTGAACTTTCTTCATCTTCTCTACTACCCTCTTGAGTAGTTTCATTTTTATCATCTGTTTCATTTACTGGAATTGGATTTGAAACTGTTGTTTGAACAACTTCATTACAACCTATAAAGATAAAGTTTACTAATAAAAGAGAACTTACTAGAGTATATAATTTATTCATAATAAACTCTATCTATTTAAAATAGAATTGAAATTTGCTTGTGCTTTTAAGATATTTGTTTGAGTTAAAGAAAGATTTCCACTTTGAATTCTTTGTGTCTCTAAAATTCTCTCAGACATATCACCTATATCATCTGCCATAACTAGTATTTTATCAGCCATCTCAGCTATCTTATCTGCCATATCTAAAATATCTTGTGAAAGTTGTAACATCGCACTTACATACTCAATATTTGCTGTTGTTCCCGCATCTACTAAAGAGATAGAGAGCGATAATATATTTGCAGAAGTTGTAACTAAACCAGTAGATAAGTCGCTAGAATCATTTAATGTATTTGCAGCACCTATAACTTCTGTCAAAGGGACTGTATCTGAACAAAAATCACCTGCCATAGATGATGAAGTTATCATACCAAATGCTATAAAAGCTATCCATAATTTTTTTATCATAATATATCCTTTTTTATCTCTTATTTAATTATAAGACAAAAAAACTTAAAAGAGATAATCATCTTTTAAATCTATCTGCCAACATCAACATATTTTGATAGACAAACTCATTGTCTCTTTGTTCATATTTTAAATTAAACCTATGTCTATCTGTTATTGTGCTCCCTTGTGAACCTATCTTGATTATAAGAACTTCATCACTTAATATTACCGATTCCATAATATCATGGGTTATAAAGATAATTCCCAAATCCCCCTTATTTACTTTTTTTAGTAAAATGGTATATAACTCCTCTTTCAATTTAATATCTAATCCTGAAAATGGTTCATCTAAAAATAGTAAAGTTGGTTCAACTACTAAAGCTCTAGCAAATGAAACTCTCTGTTTCATCCCTCCACTCAAATCTTTTGGGTATTTTTTGAAATCTTCCTCATTTAAACCAAATAAAAGTGCTATCTCTTGAGATTTTTTGATAATCTCTTTTTTTGATAAGAGTGTATCTTTGAGAACTAAAGATATATTTTCAATCACATTTTGCCAAGGAAGTAATCTCGATTCTTGAAATACAAAAGAGGATTTCTTAAAACTATTCTGTACTTTCCCCTCCGTTTGTTTTAAAATCTCTGCACATATCTGTAAAATAGTTGTTTTTCCAGACCCACTAGCTCCTAAAATAGAAACTATACTTCCTTTATGAAAAGTAAAACTAACATTACTAAATATCATCGTTGTACCATCAAAACTATGAGATATTTTATCTACTATTATTTTCTCCATGCTTCTAACCTCTGTTTTATAGAATCTAAAACTACTCTCTCAAGAATTATCAGTAAACTTACCATCAACATCAAAAGAGCCATAACAGAAGTTGTGTCTATCTGACTCCTTGCTATGGCCAATAATGAACCAATACCATCATCTGAAGACAATAATTCAGCCATAATTACTATCTTCCAAGATAAACCTATTGCAGTAAGCCAAGCGGGGAATATGAAAGAGAAAATATGTGGAAAGTAGATATTTAAAAGTTTAGTTTTTAATGATAATTTAAAACTATCTGCCATTATTAAAAGCTCTTTATCTATACTCTGCATACCAGCAAATGAACCTAAAAATATAATAGGAAAAGTAGCGATAAAAACAACAAATATAACCGTAGAATTTCCCATTCCAAACCATATCATAGCCAACACTATCCAAGCGATAGAAGGCATTCCGAGCATTATAGTTATGATTGGTGAAAGCATATAAGAGATTGGTTTTACAAGTCCAGCAACAACTCCTAAAAGGGAAGCTAAAAATATAGAAAGGCTCAAACCTAAAAAAATTCTTTTCATAGTTATATCCATATTTGTTAAAACTTCTGGGTCATTTAGATATAAAAAAAACATAACAAATGTATCTAATACAGGAGGTAAAACTAAATCTCCAAATGCTCTATAACCCATCTCCCATAGTAGAAAAAATATGGTTAAAGAGAGAGTGGAGTATAGGATTTTTTTCAAAAATAAAACCCATCATCAGGTAACTTTTTACCCATAGATTTAGGATTATTTAACACTAAAGTATTTAGTAAAGTTTTTATTAACTCTCTATCTTTAGATGTTTCTAAGATATAAAAATTACTATTTTTAATTCCATTTTCAACAGCTTTTGAATTTAAACCTTTTAGATACTTTACTGTTAATTTTGCAGATTCTTTTGGATTGTTTATATACCAATTTTGTGCTTTTTTATACTCTTGAACAAATCTTTGTATAAGTGTTCTCTTTTTAATAGTATCTCCAACTGCTAAGAATCCAACTTGTGCGAATGATGTTTGTGTATTGAAAGTTTTTTTCCAAGCATCTACAAGGTTTAGATTAAAAAATAGTTTATGAACACCTTTATCTGATGGTAAAGATTTTGCTTTTTTAAGTGCCATTGAGATTCTCGGCTCAGATAACATAGCAACATCTATTCTATTTTTAAAAAGCATCATTGTTGAGTTTCTTGAAGATTGAGTATAAACTATTTTCACATCTTTTTTATAGTCAAGCCCATTCTCTTTAAGTAAAATTTTCATCAAAGAATCTCCTAAACCACCACGAGAACTAATCCCAATAGTTTTACCTTTTAAATCTTTTATAGTTTCAATAGATGGGTCGTGAGAAACAACTCCTCTAGCTCCACCCATAACAAGATGAGTAAGTTGCACTTTTGCTCCACGGTTGTAAAGAATAGAACCTGCTGTTATAGGTGTAGCGATAAAATCTACTTTTTGATTTAAAATTAAAGCTTTTAACTCATCTGGATTTTTCCACGGCTTAAATTTTATTTTTATATCTAAATCTTTTAAAGAATTATCTTGTATCATCTTAAAAATAGGATGAGTAACTCCTGCCCCTGGTCCTGCTATGGTTATAGTTTCACTTGCATTTAAACTTAGTATCAAAGATAGTGTTATAACTGTTTTTTTTATCATTTTCATCTCCTAAAATTTCATATTAAGCCCACTATAAAAGGCTCTTGGACTACTTGAGTAACCATCTACAACTTGATAATATTTGTCAAAAATATTGTTTATTTTTAGATATGTAGATATTTTATCTGTTATCTCATAGTTTGTTACAAAGTTCATCACAAGGTATTTCCCTGTTTGACGACCTTTTGTTTTTGAAGGGTCTTTTACACTTAACATATCATCATATCTCTCTCCAATATATTCACCATTAAAATCAAACTTAAGCACATCATTAAAATAGTAGTCAGTTGCAAATTTATATGAATCTTTTACTCTTCTTCTCAACTCTATACCATCTTTATCTTTTGCTGATAGATGTGTATAACTAATATTTATAAAAAGTTCATCTGTAATATCTGTTGAATATTTGAGTTCCACACCCTTGAAAGTTGAAGTTCCATCTATATTTATATGCTGTTTCTTTTTCTTGTCATAAGAGATTAGGTTTTCTACTCTATTATGAAAATAAGTTATCCCTAAATTTTTATATTGAGCAGTTACATCAAAACTTTTTGTATCTTCCGCCTCTAAATCTTTGTTCTCTTTTCCCTGTGGATTTAAAATCATAATAA